>CAYFQZ010000156.1:0-13876 GCA_964345305.1 uncultured Ignavibacteria bacterium
CCCCAGACCCTGCAATCTGAGCGCCCGCTGTAAGCTTAATCCGTTAACGCCGTTGACAATACAGCGCATTGATCGTTCCATCCGCTTAATCCGTTTAATCCGCTGACAGCCATATAGGCTTAATCCGTTGACCGCTTCCAGAACAACCACTTTTCCTGCCCTTTCAATCTGATCTTTCTGACCAGGTAGATCCCATTTAGCTTCTCTCCCTGGATCTTCAAGCTGGAGAAGTCCTGCTGTCTGTCCAGCAGCTGATAATCTCCCCTGTCAATAATCTGCATATGCGCGACGTGTTGCCTTGACGGATTGCCTTCCGCCCCATCCTCTCTCGGGGGAATATCTCCTTCGAAGCCCATCCACCTGGCATCGTGATATTCCTTCCATTCGCACAGGAACCTTCTTCCACGATCCAGTTCGTCCGGGTCCAGCTGGTACAAAGTCAACCCGAAGGCCGTCTGACCCTTCTGGAACCGCAGGTCGTGATGCCTGGAGTTGCCCCACCAGTGAACCTGAAGAACGAATCGATTGCTTGGCTCAAGGGCTATTGCTGCGGACGGCCGACGGTGGACGGCTGACCGACTTCTTTCGACCATCCTCTCCAACACCGAGGGCGGATCCGGCTCTTTCCTGTCTGGCCTCTTGTCCAGAACCTTGGGCGCCTGCCAGACGAAACGGTCATCTAACTTGGTCACCTGGTCGATTCTTACTCTGATGATCTCTCCTCGCTGAGCCTGCAGAAAACTCGAGTAGGTGGTGCCGATCAAGACCGGCTTGGCTTTCGTCCCGATGGCGCAATTGTAGTTGTAACTGCCTCCCTTGTTCTTCTCCACCTCCGTCACCAGTACGTCGAGTTCCAGATGCCTCTTCCATTTGAACCACTTGGTCTCCTCGAAGTAGGTGGAATCAGCTTTTCTGATCACCGCCCCCTCAGACGAGGAGATCTCCCTGACCTTCGAGATCAGATCGCCCGGGCTGACTAGTTCATATTTTGATTTCTGAAGCAGCGCGGTATTTGGAAAGTATGTTTCCAGAAGCTTCTTTCTCTGGTGCAACTGCAGCAGCGTCCTGGCCTCATCGTCCAGATGGAGCAAATCGAAGAGCTTGATTCTGAGATGGCAATCCTCGCACAGACCGTTTTCCTTCGATGAGGGCAAATTAAGTGCCTGAGAGAGAGCAGAGGCGACGTCTCGGTAGGCAAGACGCGACCTCCCCTTGTATCTTACCAGCACGCCGTCCAGTATGAAGCTCGCAAGCGGGTTCAGGACGATCTCCTCGGCCAAGCGCGCAAGCCCGTGCTGAACCTCACGCCCGTCGTCCGTGAAGATCTTGACTTCTCTTTCCCTCTTGTGGATCTGCAGCCTGATTCCGTCATATTCCGGTTCGACCAGAAACACGCCCGAGAGGGCGGATAGGTCTTCCAGATGAAAAATCTCATTCGAGTTGAGGCTGGATTTCTGCGCCTTGGTGGGGGGAATGAACCTGAGTGGCAGAGCGTCAGAGGGGCCCGGGCTCGGCTCTCTAGTGAAGTGAACTCGCGCCTTAAGTCCAGCGGGCAGCGCTGCGAGAACTTGCCCCTCCAGATGGGGAGGGCAGACCATGTCGAGATCGTGGTCTGAGTAGCCTTTTTCCAGAACGCCGCCCACCAGCTTCACTCTGTCCGCAATGGCCGCTCGCTTGAGTGCATTTTCGACCACTTCTTTGTAGATTCTTTCAGGCTTGGATTCCGAAGCGGAGCTCGCATTCCCCAGCTCTGCTTGCGGCTTGCCTTTCTGATACAGCAACAACTCGTCGGACATGGAAGTGTTGGGCACCGCTCCGCGATAAACCAGTGAGGTCTCCAGCACTCGGACGACGTTGCGGTAATTGAAGTATGCTTCCTTCTCCCCTTCTTCTGTCTGATAGGATTTGAAGGGCACGTGCTCGCACCTTCGCATATCCTGACCGCAGATGGAGCACTGGGGAAATTCAAACACAAACCCCAGGGAGCATTCCTTGTAGATCCCATGATCTATGTTCTCTTTAAGAGATAGAGCATCCTTGGAGCTTCTCAGCCAGTAGAACCAGACCTTGACCCAATTCTGACCATCCCTTTGCACCACCTCTGCTTTGAAGTTTCTGGCGATGGGAAGCTTTTCCTTGGTGTGCCCTACCATCACCGGCGAGTCGACTACCAGCTCGGCCAGATTCTGCAGCTCCTCCAGGGGAAAACGGCCGCCGTAGGAGTTGACCTCGTCCGAAACTAAGAACATTGCCCGCACGAAGATGTCCTCTTTGGTAACCTGCTTGGGAGGCCTGATGCGCGAGTTGATCAAGAAGACCAATCCGTCCGATATCTCTTCTTCCGGCCTCTTCAGCTCCGCACCCACGTATGCCAGAAGTTCTTTCAATTGTGCTCCTGTCTTATCAGCCTGGTCTCTGACGCAAGGGTCTGAGACGCCGGCTGGTCGAATTGGCATCCTTTCACTAATCCTCGACCCATCACGTTCACCACAAGACCTCATCACTTTTTGCGCCTGGAGGCCGCAAGCATTCCATCTTAAAAGCGGCTAACTGGTAGTCGCTTTGACTTAGAGTCCGAGTGAATGTGCGGTCAGAAACTCTGCATGCTGTTGCACACGAATGAATCGAACTATAGGTGGCCGGGCTCTCTAACTTCAACTTTCGTCTGCAGTTAACAATAGCCGTCGGTATGGGCACCAGGTTTGCTCAGGTACTGGGATGGAAATCTGTTTGGAAGTTAACAGAGGTGTCAAGACGATGAGTCTCAATCAGGCACATTCTGGTAAAGTCTCCGAGGAGATTGAAAAGAAGGCGCCGTTACTGCTTTTGCTCACAACGGCGATTCTGATTATACTCTCGATCATTCTGTTCAGTTTCGAGGATCTCGCCGAGCCGATCCGGTTATCTGATCTGGTCTTCGATGCGTCAACCCGGTCGGCTCCCTCGGACGCAACCAGCAGACTGGAAATGGATTGCGAGATTGAAGCAGAGCAAACCTTAGGAGATCTGGACTCATAAATTAGCAGAGTCAACAAGCCCCAAGAGTCAGATGCTCCCCCGGTAAACCCCGCCGATGTGCGGGGTTTACTTTTTTTGTACAGCTTTCTCGTTGGAGACAAGCCCCGAACCGCATGGTTCAGGACAAGCTCCGACGCCAAGCCCTGTGCCTTCGGGGGCGGGCCTTAGGATCAAGTGTGGTGGAAACCTTTCCTGTCCCGAGCTTGTGGTTCGAGAGTTCGACTAGCTCCCTGTCCTGATCGAAGCCGAAGGACAAGCTCGCCACCCCGAGTCAAGCCCAGGGACCGAAGGGAGGTTTCCTACTGTGGAAGGCTGAAGCCTTCCGCCCAGACGGGCGGGCGTCTGCCCGCTGTGGCAATCCGCTGGATCCGTTTAATCCGCTTAATCCGTTGACCCGATTCTCGCGGTGGACTATGGTCGGTGGACGGCGTTTCAAACCTTCCCCACCTTCGGAGACAGAAGCCGAGATGATTCTCCCCCTTCTCTCACCAACCATAGGGCCAAAGCTAACGCCATCACTGCATCGCATTCGGAGTTTTTATCCCAGTAGAAATTTCTCAACTCATCCTGGAATGTCCACAGTTCGCCGTCCTCCTGCACTTGCTCTACGTGCGGATAGGCGATTCTGCCCAAGGCATGCATCTTTTCCAAATTGGCGATAAGCTCGGATTTCGCCCTCCCACCTCTTTCTCCGAAATTGAAGCCTTGAGGTTTTATATCTGAGAGCTCGGATAGAACCACGTCTCCCAAGCCGGTTGAATCTATGATCACTCCTCCCCCGTACTCTTTCTGCCTTCTTCTGATCGCCGCGTACACATCCTTCCATTCTCTCTGGAATCTCTCCAGCGCCACAACCTGGTGAGGTTTCCGGGTTATGTCCAGGGTAATTCCAACGGTGAAGGTCCTTTTGCGGGCCAGATCCCATCCATGACAATATCGGTGTCCTTGGATTGCTGCCGCCAAACCGGTTGAGAGATTCATCGCATTTCGGATGTACTCTTCCTTTATCACCTGGTTAGCATCATCTATGAACAATCCTTTTATGTTCTGTTCGATCTTGCTTGAAGAAAGGCTCTCCAGCTTTCTTTCCAGGTATTCCTTGCTCACGTGAGGATTCTCACGTGTATCGCCATTTTGAACGTAACCCAGTTCCGGGCTCTTCTGAAGCTCACAGCACTTCCGGTAGAACCAATTCTTTCCCTTCGGCGTGGAGGTGAAATCCAACATCCCAGCCCGGTCCGCCAGCCTCATCATGATCACCTGGTTGACCACGTATTCCGGGTGGGGCTCGAAAGCCACCTCGTCGAAGTTGAAATAGTCATAGTCTCTTCCCAGGAGGTACTCTCCCCTTCTCTGCGTCGACCTGGCCCAAAGAATGGCACCGTTTCCGAAGATTACGTGAGGAAACGGAGTGAACGTGACCTTCTTGACCAGACTATCCAGACACGGTTTGCCCTTGATCAGCCTGAGCACGTTTTCGAAGATGATCTTGGCCTGATCTAAAGTAATTGAGGCGTTGACCGCCTCGTATTTCTCAATCTGATTGAATTGGCGAGGTCTGACTTTGAAGAAGCAGCGATGAAGAATCTTTATGGCTTGCGCCAGGCTTTTGCCCCAGCGATTGCCGGTGTGCAGAGCGTTCTCCGGCTTGGTCGAATTCTGCAGCCACTTTGCCTGCCCTGGATGAGGTTCGATCTCCAGAAACTCTCTGGCGAACAGCACCGGATCATGTATAGCTTTCCGCCAGAACCTTCGTCTCGATTTCAGCAACTACTCGTCCTCTGATCTGCGTTTCGAAAACACAAAGACCAGAACCTAGCTTAAGCTAGGTTCTGGTCTCAAACCCGTCACACCGCCCGGGGATTTGATCCGTTTAATCCGCTTAATCCGTTGACCGGTTGGTTCTATTCGTTGACAGCCTCACTCCCCGGCGTCCAATTCCCTCTTGGCCTGATCCTGAGTGATGAACCCTGCCTCCTTCTTGCGGATGACGTTCTCCAGTTGAATTCTCTCTGCCTCCTTCTGTTCCAGCATCCCGAAGAACTTGCGATTGTCGAAATGGTAAACGCACCGCAGAGAGACTCCGTGTAAGGCCAGCTCGATGTTACGCAACCATTCCAGGAATCTCTTGGCATAGCTTTGTATGGAGATCACGTTTCGCAGTATCAACTCATATTTGCACTGAGCCCAGCTGTGGGATGGACCATAGGAATAACCCAGGATGAACGGATCCAGATGCACTCCGGCACAAATGTCCTCTATCAGTGCCTTGTGATTGATGTACCAGTAGTGAGAAGACGAAACGTGGCCGGAAGGACCGATGTATTCGATCTGTACGTCTTCCCAGGTTATGGGATTATCTTCTGGGGCGAGTTCCCTCATCATGTCAACGGTATCTTCGAAATAGCGGTTGGCTCTCGACAGATAGTTCTCCTCCGATTCTCCCGAGAACCGCTCCGGCGGCTTGATCTTGACGTGCAGACGATGGTAGCCGGCATTGTGCATGGTCTTCTGCATGTCTTCCAGAAGCTTCTGTTCGACTCTGGCAACAAAAGGAATGGAGCCCAGGATACTCTTGCCCCGAGGATCGTCCGGTTCGGGGTCCAGGCCCAGGTAGAAGGTAGAATACGGATTGAGCTTGATGGAGGCACCGTCCACCTCCTGATAGAGCTCCCAGGTTTGCTCCTTCTTGAGCTTGAATTTGACGGTGGCAGGATCGATAAAGCAGAATCTGTCTACCCCATCCCGTGAGGGAGTTAACACCAACTCGCCGCAGACGGCTCCGTCCGTAAAAAGCGACGCAAAGAACTGCGAAAGCAGTGCGTCTGTACCTCCAAACTTGGGAAAGCCGTCATGGCGGAAGCGCCGATCCAGATCTCTTATTATCTCGTCGGCCCTATCGAGAATTTCCGGGTCTTCGTCCCCTTCAAATTCAATATGTCCCGGAGATGCGCATATGCGAGTCCAGGTCCAGACGGCCGAATTAAGAACCGGTATATTGTCCCTCAAAAAACGGTAGAGCTTGATGCGAAACGAATTGTCGTAGAAGCTGGATTGCGGCAGGAGCATTTGTGCCTGATCGACAGCGGCGGCCCTTTTGGAAACCGGCGACGTGGGGAATTTCTCAAGGTCTTGACCGGCACCTCTTGTTACGGAGAATATGGGACTGAGCAAAGGGTGGGCCCCTGCCCGGGAGAGCTCGGCAGCTTTCTTGTCTTCATCTTTTCTGACGAAAATCCCTTTCACAACACCCCGCAAGGAAGGTATGGATATCATGCCGATCCTCAAGTTTGAAATCCGCGCGGTCTCTCAAAAACTCTGCCCTTATCCTCATCACCACAGAATCGATACAGAATCTGCGGCACCTTTCCCCGTTCGATCCAAATGTCCTTGACAGGAATTTGAGGTGCTCCTTATATTGGGTGCATGCTCAAGCAAGCCAATATCGACCAGGAGTAACCTTGCCAGCCGCAAAACCCGAGACAAAAAAGCAGCTCCGGTTGCAGCTTGACGATTCGGTTCAATATCTCAAAGGCATAGGGCCGGAGAGAGCCAAGGCCTTGAAGACGGTGGGTATACACACGGTCGAGGATCTCCTCTACTATATTCCGCGAAGGTATCTGGATCGCAGCATGATCCTTCCCATGGCAAAGGTCCGACCTGGCTCAACCGTGACCGTCATCGGACGGGTGGAAGCTTTCGGCAAGGCAAGGACCAGGAGGCCGCAGTTCCACGTCATTCTGAGAGACAAGAGCGGTTTCATACGACTGGTCTGGTTCTCCAAGCCGACCTGGGTTTCCAATCTCTTCGACGAAAACGACCTGGTGGTTGCCTCGGGCCAGGTCACGTTCTATCGCGGCCTGCAGATGGCGCATCCCGAATTCGAGATCGTCTCCAAGAAATCGGAGAATGAGTTCTCCGAGGACGAGCTGATACACACCGGACGCGTCATTCCTCTTTATCCGTCAACCGCCGAGCTGAGGAGGGTTCGGCTGGACAGCCGGGGATTCAGGAGGGTGTTAAAACCGTTGCTGGACGAAACTCCTCATCTGGTCAGCGAGTGCCTGCCCCGGACCGTGATCGACGATCTCAAGCTTTCCTCCCTCTCTGAGGCAATACGAGAAATCCACTTCCCGGACAATCTGGAGTCGGCCGAGAAGGCAAGAGAACGTCTGGCCTTCGAGGAGCTGTTCTACCTGGAGCTGATGCTTGCTCTGAGGAAGACCAAGGTTGACCGGGAGGAAGGAATAGTCTTCCGCAAGCCGGGGAATCTGGTAAGAGGGCTGGGCAAGGCGTTGCCCTTCGAGTTGACCCAAGCGCAGAAGAAAGTCTTAAGGGAAATCTCCGCGGACATGATGTCAAAAAGGAGCATGCATCGGCTGCTTCAGGGAGACGTTGGTTCAGGGAAAACCATAGTGGCCCTGATTGCCATGCTCATGGCCGTGGAGACTGGCTACCAGGCGGCGCTGATGGCCCCGACGGAGATACTGGCAGAGCAGCACTTCATCACCATCCATCCGATGCTGGAGGCCCGGGAAGTTAAGGTCTGTCTGCTGACCAGTTCGGTGGCGGGAGCGGACCGGGAGAGAGCGCTGCAGAACATCAAAGGAGGCCAGGCCCAAGTGGTGATCGGTACCCATGCTCTGATTCAAGAGAAGGTAGAGTTTTCAGCACTTGGGCTGCTGGTGATAGACGAACAGCACCGCTTCGGCGTCATGCAGAGGGCCAAGCTAAGGCAAAAGGGACGGTCTCCGGATGTCCTGGTGATGACCGCCACCCCCATTCCCCGCAGCCTGGCTCTGACCGCCTACGGCGACCTGGACGTCTCGGTCATAGACTCGCTCCCCCCGGGAAGAAAGCCAATCGAGACCTCCTTGTGGACCGAAAGCTCGAAAGAGAAAATGCACCAATTCCTGGAAGAACAACTGCAGAAGGGACACCAGGTTTACATCGTCTATCCTCTGGTGGAAGAATCGGAAAAGGCCGACCTCAAAGCGGCCACGGAGAGTTACGAGCTCTTGAAGGAAAAGGTTTTTCCTCGCCGGAGATTGGCTCTGCTTCACGGAAGGATGAAAAGCAGGGACAGGGAAATCGTGATGCACGCCTTTCGCCGTGGGGATTACGACATTCTGGTTGCCACCACGGTCATTGAGGTGGGAGTGGACGTTCCCAACGCCACCGTCATGGTGATCGAGCATGCGGAGAGATTCGGACTCTCTCAGCTGCACCAGTTGAGAGGGAGGATCGGCAGGGGGGCAGATCAGTCCTTCTGCCTTCTGTTGGCCAATCCACCGCTCTCCCAGGAGGCGGAGAAGAGACTGAAAGCGATGACCGCAACCAACGACGGCTTCAGAATATCGGAGATGGACCTGAAGCTCAGAGGACCAGGTGAGTTCTTCGGTACCCGTCAGCACGGTATGCCGGAGCTAACCATCGCGGACATAGTCACAGACGCAAGGCTCCTGTGCAGGGCCAGGGACTGGGCTTTCAAGATAGTCGGCGACGATCCCAAGCTGACGCATAACGGCAACCGGTGCATAAGATCGACTTTCGTCCGAAAATACAAAAGGAGGTTTTCTTTGGTTGACATAGGATAAAGTAATGGTGCCAGAACTGACGTCTCGGACCGGGACGAGTTTCACAAGACAAAGGAAAGATTCTCGACGTATGCAGGGCAAGACATCTAGCCCTGCCCGCCAACAGCCATCGGCAGGAATTTAACCAAAGGATCAAACCATGAGATCGCTTTTTATTAAGGACGAGATCCCCTTCGATGGAGAACAGCTCACCTCCTTCTGGGCCTACAAGAACTATGACATCCTGGGGGACAATATAGTGGCCTTCATAGGTCCCTGTGAGGTGAAGGAGCAGTTCATCGCCGGGATCGATCACTTCAAAAAGAAAACCAAGATCAGAAGCGAGCGGATGCTCCATTTTCTGGTGGAGCATTTCGACCTGGATCTGGAGAAGGCCATCCTCAGACAGAAGCTTCTGGTGGACATCCTGAAGGACAAGTTGAATCACCGCCTCAAAGGTGACGTGCTTCAGAGATGGGGAAACGATCTCTTCGACAGCGATTACAAGCTCACCGTGTCCGCTACGCTGAGGACATCCGTGTCCACCAAAATCCATCTGGGCATAAACATCTCCAGCAAGGACACGCCGGTGAAAGCCAAGGGGCTCGACGACTACGGTATTGATCCCGATGATATCTCCCAGGCGGTGATGGACCAATATCGATTGGACATGCGACTCATCGCCCAAAGACTCTGCAGAACCAGGAGCATTCAGTAATCGCGCTCAAGATCGGGTCATCCGGGACCGGTCCTGCCCGAATTGGCTCGAACGCTTTGCTCAACCAGAAAGGCCAGGGGGATCATGAAAACTGCAGACAGGCTGAAGGAGGCGTTGGAAAACGCCAGCCAACTGGAAAAAATCGTCAAACAGATCATTCGCGAAGTCAATGATTATGATCTGGAAAGGCTTCTGAAGAAAATCGACGCGGAATTCATGGACGTGCAGCATAACCTGACCATAGCCAGGAGATTAGCCGAAGGGCTGACCCGGAAGCCAAGAGGAGCAAAGAAAACCAGAAGAACCACCACCCTGAGATGAGAGGTGTCAGACGCAACGAAACACTCAGCAGAGAGGTGAATATGTCGAAGGACGAATCGGAAAAAAAAGATGAGGCTCTGTTCGTCCAGTTGGTGTTGATGTTCCAGGCTGCCGCCATGCAGCAGATGGGAAAAGTGCAGAACCCGGTCACCCGGAAAGTCGAACGCAATCTGCAGCAGGCAAGATTTTCCATTGACATGCTGGAGATGATCCAGGACAGGACCAAGAACAACTTGTCCGAGAACGAAAAGAAGTTCCTGGAGCATACCCTGTTTGAATTGAGGATGAATTACATGGACGAGATCAAGAGGGACGAGCAACAGAAAAAAGGGGAAGAAGCAAAGACAGAAGAACCGGAAAAGAAGCCGACGAATTCGGCAAAGCCTGGCCAGCCTGACCCCAGATCGCAAGAAGAAGGCAAGGCCTCCCAGCAAGCCGAAAAGCAGAAAAATACGCCAGGTCCAACCTAGTCGGAATAAAAGTCAATCATTTCGGGTCGGGCCCGCAATGCCATGCCAAGAATCAGCAGACCGGCCCAATCTGCAAAACCCGGCAGCAATGGCTCACCGTTTCCCTTTGGGTGAAAGGCCGGCAATACCGAGGCCGGAAAAAGGCCGAGATGCAAGCAATGCATAAACACCCTGTGTCGCGCACTCCATCTGACATTTGTGAATCTCCAATTAAGTGTACTTCGTATACCTAGATGGATCATCAGGAAGAGGAGAGAATAATGCAGAGAAAGCTCTATCGTTCTCGAGCCAATTCCATGATAGCCGGGGTGTGTGGGGGGCTGGGGGAGTATCTCAACGTGGACCCCAGCATCCTGCGCGTGGTTGCAGTGCTGTTGATCTTTGCGAAGGGTATTGGATTCTTGGCCTACGTGATCGCGTGGGTGATTGTGCCGCGACGCTCCGAGGTCGAAGCGGAAACGGTAGCACCGGACAAATCGGAGGCCAGCCGCCTTTTGCCCGGATTGATCCTCATCGTGGTGGGTCTGGTCTTTCTGATGAACAACCTGATTCCCTGGTTCGGATTCAGCTATCTTTGGCCCGTGTTTCTGATCGCCGTGGGCGCAGCCCTGCTGTTTAAAGCTCTGAAGGCAGAAACCTCCTCAACCTAATTCAGAGGAGAAAGGGACATGAACGTGGGAAGGATAAGAAACGGGGCGATACTCCTATCTGCAGGAGTAGTCCTGTTGTTGAACACCACCGGGTACCTCTCCTGGTCCGTCTGGTTGAAGATATTCTCTTTGTGGCCGGTGGCTCTGATTGCCATCGGGATTGAGCTTCTGTTCAGGAAATCCCGCCTGGCATTTATTGCTATCCTCTCTCCCCTTCTTTTCTTCGCCACCATCCTGGGTCCGGCATTTCTATATGAATCGGGGTTCCGGGAAATCTACCGAACCAGCCGAACCTATAGCTTAAATCGCGACTTGGACCCTGCATTCACCGATGCAAGTGCAACCATTCGCCTTTATAACGGAGATCTTCACGTTTCGTCCGGAGCGGGCCAGCTAATTTCCGCCGAATTGGATTATTTCAGCAGGAGACCCTATTTTCTCCTCAAGCAAGGTGAACTGGATCAGTCCGTCACCCTGAATATCACGGATCGCGACAGGAGATGGTTTTCGGGCAAGTTAGGCAGGCGATGGTTCCGGCGCCCCTCCGGGGAGAAGCGATGGGTAGTCAAGCTGACTGACCGGATACCCGTCAGCCTGAACCTGTACGTCAGAACCAGCGAGGCAGACCTGGATTTCTCAGAGCTTAAGCTGCAAGATTTGGATCTTGAGGCCAAAGATTCCGACGTGGATGTCAAGATGGGAAATCAATCGGAGGACGCCACGGCAAAGATTCTGTCCAGGGGATCGAAGGTGGCCATATCGGTGCCCGAAGATTTGGGGCTCAGGATAATCAACCGGACCAAATTCAGCTTCAGCAGCTTCTCCTGGTTCGCGCTCGAGGAAAAGGAAGATGGGTACCAGACGCCGGATTTCGAACTGGCTACGCGAAAGCTGACCCTTTATCTGGAAGGCTCGTTGACCGAGCTGAGGATACGCAAGTACCAGCCATTTGAAGGCATTTGAGCCTGACGGCCTGCCGTCCCTTTCGTCTTGACTTTCAACGCGCGCTGCGGCGCGTTCTCATTTCGACATAACATGGCCCGGGGCGCTACCCCACGCAATTCCCTGACTGGCATCAGATTCTCATCTCAAGCAGGTTGGCTTTTCGAGAAAGCTTGCTCTCTTGCTTTTTTGAGTTGAATTTTGTAATATAATGTGTTGAACAAGGGAGGTCAGAAAAGCATCGACTGATAGGCCCGGCAAAGTAGGGGGTCAACCTTCGATGGATGTGGTTTCGAGAAAGCTGGAGGTTTTGAAATGAAATACAGACCAGTAAAAGCGCCCAGAGGCGATCACATTTCCTGCAAGGGATGGCAGCAGGAGGCGGCCTTGCGTATGTTGAACAACAATCTGGATGAGGAGGTCGCGGAGAAACCACAAGAACTGATCATCTACGGCGGCTCGGGAAAGGCCGCCCGAAACTGGGAATGTTATCATGCCATCGTCGAGAGTCTCAAGAGCCTGGAGAACGATGAGACGCTTCTGGTGCAGTCGGGGAAACCTGTGGGCATATTCAAGACTCACATCTACGCTCCCAGGGTGCTGATCGCCAACTCGCTTTTGGTCCCTGCCTGGGCAACCTGGAAGAAATTCCGGGAACTGGAGAGGCTGGGGCTGATCATGTTCGGCCAGATGACCGCCGGAAGCTGGATTTACATCGGCACCCAGGGAATTCTTCAGGGGACCTACGAGACCGTGGCCAGTGTGGCAAAAAAACATTTCGGGGGCGATCTTTCAGGTAGATTTGTGCTCACCGGCGGCATGGGAGGTATGGGCGGTGCGCAGCCTCTGGCCGGAGCAATGAATGGCGCGGCCATCCTTTGTGTGGAAGTGGACAAGGAGAGAATAAAAAGGAGGCTGGCCAAAGGATATTGTGAAAGGATGACCCATAGTCTGGATGAGGCGCTGGATTGGATCGTGAAGGCCAAAGAAAAGCGAGAACCCCTATCGGTCGGCCTGCTCGGAAACTGTGCGGAGACTCATCCGGAGATGTTGAAGAGGGGAATCATCCCGGACGTGGTCACAGATCAGACCAGCGCACACGACGAGCTCAACGGTTACGTTCCTGCAGGTATTCCCTTCGAAGAAGCTTTGAGATTGAGGAAGGACGATCCGGAGGGTTATATCAAGAGGTCCATGGAATCCATGGCCGTCCATGTCCAGGCCATGCTGGGATTCCAGAAACAGGGATCAGTGGTCTTTGATTACGGCAATAACCTCAGAGGTCAGGCTCAGAAAGCCGGCGTGGATGACGCATTTGCCTATCCCGGATTCATTCCCGCCTACATTCGTCCCCTGTTCTTCCAGGGCAAAGGTCCCTTCCGCTGGGCTGCGCTTTCGGGCGACCCGAGTGATATTACTCAAACCGATCAAGTGATTCTGGATGAATTCAAGCAGGACGAGCCTTTGACGCGCTGGATCAGACTCGCCGGCCAGAGGGTGAAGTTTCAGGGACTTCCTGCCCGAATCTGCTGGCTAGGGTACGGTGAAAGGGCGCATTTCGGCGACATCATCAACACCATGGTCAGGCAGGGAAAGCTCAAAGCGCCGATTGTGATCGGAAGAGACCACCTGGATTGCGGCTCGGTGGCTTCTCCGTACAGGGAGACCGAGGGGATGAAGGATGGTTCCGATGCCATAGCTGACTGGCCTATCCTAAATGGGCTTCTGAACGCGGTGTCCGGCGCATCGTGGGTATCGGTACATCACGGGGGAGGTGTGGGAATCGGTAACTCTATTCACGCGGGAATGGTGATCGTCGCGGACGGCTCCAAGGAAATGGCCACAAGACTGAATCGAGTATTAACCAATGATCCAGGAACCGGCATCATGCGGCACGCTGATGCAGGTTACGAGGAGGCCATCAAGGCCGCCCAGGAGAAGGGGATAAAGATCCCCATGCTGAAGCGTGCCGAGAGGCCGGAGGAACCGAAAGAGGCCTTGAGGCAACACAAAGCTCGATAGGAGAAGTATAGCCGCAGGCTCCAGCCTGCGAGCGGCCGGAAAAACTATCACGTGTAACGGCGAAGCTTCAGCTCCACCTGTGAAGAGACTCGGGCGGATCCAAAGATTCGCCCCTACATCTTGCCCTATTCTGCAGAGAAACGACATGAAGTTGGCCAG
>CAYFQZ010000157.1:0-4357 GCA_964345305.1 uncultured Ignavibacteria bacterium
CTTCGTGAACTGGGCTGGCCATGGCTCACCTTACTCCTCCCATATCTGGTACTCCGGGGGCGAGGCTTTTGTCTCAACGTCCACGTGCCCCAGCCTGAATGATGACTATCCCGCTATCATCTTCGCCGATGCCTGCAGCAATTCTGATACCGATCACCCCAATATCGGACGGGAGATGCTCAAGCAGGGCGGCGTTGGCTTCCTGGGTGCTACCAAGGTGGCGTATGGAGCGGGTGGCTGGAACGATCCATATTATGGCTCCAGTCAGTCGTTCGACTACTTCTTTACCACGTGTGTTACTTCTGGAGATTACACCCAAGGTGAGGCTCATCAATGGGCTTTGAGGGAGATGTACACCAACGGACTATGGATCATCGATGTTGAGTATCAAATGTTTGAGTGGGGAGCACTCTGGGGCAACCCCGCTCTCAGCATGGCCTCCTATGTCCTCCGCGGAGACGCCAACGGAGACGGAATCATCGATCTTGCTGACGTGATCTACCTTCTCAACTATCTGTATAAGAGTGGATTTGTCCCTGAACCTGTAGAAGCCGGAGACACCAACTGCGATGGAACAGTCGATCTGGGCGACGTGGTTCATTTGCTCAATTACCTGTTTAAGGGCGGTCAGGCGCCAGGCTGCTGATCCTTCTACTCTTGGTCCTTCTTAGTGCCGATCAGTCGGCCCCAGACTTTATCAGGCTGGGGCCTTTTTTCTCGATGGGAGAGGCGGTGGCGCCGGCTAGCTCATACCGAATTGGAATTATTGCGGCGTACGCCACCCCCGGCAGCAAGGCAGACCAGATCTGTTTGGCCTCTCCCCTGCTTAATAAATCGGGTAACTTGCCCCTGCTCCTTGGACCATCGGCGTAATGGAGGCGATCGAACCGGGTGGGCAAGAATTCCTTCGCCTTTTCTTAAGTCACCTGCTGAAAGACCGATAAGAGCTATAAGCAAAAAGGGGGCGCACGTGTTGATTCCCGTTCGCATAGACGTGGACTACCGCGAGGACTATCCCGTGACCCTGGCGTTGATCGGGATAAACTTCCTGGCATTCATGCCCATGCTGCTAACCTCGCGCGAAGGCTTGCAGCATGTTTTTACGACTTACGGGTTAATGGCCGGCTCACCCCAGCCCCACCAATTCATCACCCACATGTTCTTGCATGGTGGAATCATGCACTTCGTGTTCAACATGCTCTTCCTCTGGCTTTTCGGCAAGGTGGTGGAGAGCATATTCGGGCACGGGCGATTCCTGCTCTTCTACTTCGGGGGAGGAATGGTTGCCGCCCTCTCCGAGATGACGATTTGTCATCTCACCGGAGTCGGGCTTGAGATCCCCATGGTGGGTGCCTCCGGCGCAGTTGCAGCCGTTTTGGGAGTCTTCCTGGTAAGATACTATTTCGTCAAAATCGAGATGCGCTGGTTTTTCTTCTTCTTTTTCATCTTCAGGACATACACCTTCCACTTGAGAGCCTGGGTTTTCCTGCTCCTTTTGTGGTTCATTCCGCAGTTGATCTTCGGGCTTTTGACCCTCGGCTGGCTCAGCGGAGTAGCCTACTGGGCACATATCGGAGGATTCATCTTTGGAGCGATTCTCGGTCTGCGTATGAACCTGCTGAAGGAAGCAGAAGCTGAAGTTTCGTATATCAAGGGCAAGGATACCTCATGGAGCGGAACTGAGGGCTCACGTGTGCATCTTAAGAGGAGCGTCGACGCCTCACCCAAGAACATAAGACCGCGCCTGGAATTGGCTCGGAGCTATGTAAGCGAGCAGAAGATAGACGAGGCAATCAAAGAGTACCTGGGGGCGTTCAAGATAGCATATCAGGCCAGCGATGTAGAGCAAGCTCTGGACATATACGGTGCGGCCTTCACCTTGAGGCACGATGACTTGATTCTCGCGGACAACATGGAGTTCGAGGTAGCTTTGCAGTGCGCCAAGCATGCCCACTATGAACTCGGCTTTCAGATCCTGCAGAAGCTTCACCTATTAAGACCGGATCATCCTAAGACGGAACAGATACTGGCCAAAATGGTGTCAATCTGCGCCAACAAGCTGGCCCGGTACGAGGAGGCTCGGGGGTACTTCGAGGAACTGAAAAAGGACTATCCTCAAAGCAAATATCTTGAGATGCTTCAATGGGATATGAACAAGGTCAAATACCTGGTCAGCACCGCTTCTTAGGGAATCGACTCCCCCAAGAGTCGCTCCTGCCATCTCCTTCTCGACAAAGCTGACCCGCCAGCCCAGGCTTTGCCGGCAGAATCACCCTTCCCATAGAAGAACAGATTCTTCTTGCTCAAACACGAATATCGGTTATCTTATGAGCAGGGCTGTGTCGATTCGTGGACCAATAAACAAAAGGAGTCGAGATGAACAGGCTCGTATTCTTTCTCGTCATTTTCCTTCTTGCGCTCTCCGGTAGCATTTGGGCTCAACCGGCTTATCTGGTCAAAATCGATGGGTTGGACCAACGGACGATAGAGCGGATTAAGGCCGCGGAGATCGAAGTATATGCTAAAACTAGCGGTTTCTGGATCGCGGGAGTCGCCCGACAGGAACTGGATCTTTTGAAGCGAGAAGGGGTCGCACTGGAAGTTGTGGATCGGGAGGCGGATATCGGCGAGCACTACCTGGTTCGGGCAAGACCTGGAGAAGACATCCGCTCCGGAATTTCAGAGATAAGTTCGAAGTGTCAGGTTCTGTTCGCAGAAGAGAATGTGGCGGTGGTAAAAGGGAATCCCAGGAGAATCGAGCAGCTGGCCTCTCTGGGATTCAGTCTCAGAAAAATAAACAAGGCACCTCTCCCCGTTGAACCGGCCGCCGGCGTTCCATCAGATCCGCTATCTCTGCCTCGCGCATACGACCCGTTGATTGACAGCATAATAAACCGGGTCGACCAGGATCAGCTCCTCGCCTGCATTAACGATCTGTCGGGCGAGGACACGGTTCTGATCCAGGGGATCGAGGACTCCATTAAGACCCGGTTTTCTTACAGTGACGGGGCCGCCAAGGCGGCCAACTATCTGAAGATAAGGTTTGAGGAGATGGGCATCCCTGCCGAATTCGATACCTTCCAGGTCGCAGGCTTCAGCGGTTATTTTTTGGATGTGGCCTGCAGTCCTGATGCCCAGAAGGTCTGGTCGGTCAGCTACTATGGAGGGATAGTAAAGACCACCGACGGCGGGGCCCTGTGGGAAGTGGTAGACGGGACCGAGAGTTTCCAACTTTACGACATCTACCGGGTAGATGATGACACCCTGTGGTGCGTGGGCAACGGAGGTAACATCTTCCGCAGTGTGGATGGAGGCGACACCTGGGAGGAGAAGACCAAACCCGAATTCAGCGTCCTGGACTTCAGAGGATGCTACTTCGAAAACTCTCGTTACGGATGGGTGGTGGGAGATGAGAAGGTATTTTATACTTCAGACGCCGGAGCCAACTGGACCGAACAAACCCATGTGGCGGGCGTCAGGTTGTACGCCGTAGATTTTGTGGATCTGTACCGCGGATGGACGGTGGGTGAGACGGGGACCGTTCTCCACACCACCGACCGCGGAACCAACTGGATTTCCCAAACCAGCGGAACCTCTGCTCGTCTCAGGAGCGTTGATTTTGTGGATCAGTTGAACGGATGGGCTTGCGGCGATGACGGCTGGGCCATCTACACGACTGACGCGGGGGCGAACTGGACACGAAAGACCGTCCCAACAGTCGCAAGCCTGAACAACGTCTACTTCCTGGACGGTCTTCGCGGCTGGATGGTCGCATATGACGGAAACGTGCTGGTGACCACCGACTTGGGCGCAAACTGGGATATGTGGTACACCGGAAGTTATTATCTGTACGGAATCGGCTTCGCCGACGCTTCCAGCGGCTGGGCTACGGGCTACGACGAGATAATGAAATCGACCGATGGAGGGCAAACCTGGCTCTCGCAGTACGGGAATCTTGAGGCGACGAATCTGGTCAACGTGGTGGCCACAATAGAGGGCTCGGTCTATCCGGACCAGCAGGTGCTCATAACCGGCCATTACGATGACGTGTCGGAGGATCCATACAACTGGGCGCCGGGTGCCGATGACAACGCCTCGGGCACGGTTTCGGTCTTGGCTGCAGCCGACATTCTGAAGGACTACAACCTGGTCAACACCGTGAAATTCGTCGCGTTCTCGGCAGAAGAATTGGGACTGATCGGTTCTGCTGCATATGCGCAAGAAGCTTACATGAACGGCGATCAGATAGCCGGAGTCTTGAACTTCGACATGATAGCATGGGACGGCAACGCAGATGACGTCGTCTCGGGCGCACATGAAGTCCGCGTTTTCCGTGCTGTCGTTGCCGGCCGCCTTG
>CAYFQZ010000158.1:0-5180 GCA_964345305.1 uncultured Ignavibacteria bacterium
CGGTCAGCTGAGGAAGGTCGAGATTGGCGTCGTCGGGATTGCCAGTGCGGTTGGATACCTGAATTGGCTCTGCTTGAAGGCAGACAGAAATGACACAGCCGAGCCTCTGAATTAGGGGCTCGGCCGGGTATCTGACAACTGAAGACTTCTTGAAGCCAGGAGTTAGTCACATCCATTCTGCGGTGGCGGACCGCCCTTGGTCAGGTAGTTCAGGAGGTATATAGCGTCCCCGAAATCGACTATGCCGTTGTCGGTTACATCGCCAATGCAATACGGATCCGGCGGCGGCCCGTCGTGGAAGCAGTAGTTGAGGATGTAGACAGGGTCACCGAAATCAACCAGATCGTTATGGTTGCAGTCGCCGGGAGGTGGCGGAAAGGGGCGGAAGACCTTGACCGCCTCCAGGGCGTTGACGCGGCCGTGGCCGAGCCTATTGAAAGGATAGCACCACGGTTGTCCTTGGTTCCCAGGAAGATGACATATTTCGTCCGCTGTTTCCTCCAAGGCGTTCCTCACCTCGTCATTGGTGGCCGACCTATCACATGACCACACAAGAGCCGCAACGCCAGCTACGAAAGGAGTAGAGCAGGACGTTCCGCTCCACTTAGCGTAGCAGTAGGGCCATGGATGCCACCCCCAACTGGGGCTTTTGTTCCCTCCTGGGGCGCAGAGATCAACCCAGTAATCATAATTGGAGTAGCTTTCCTTGACGTCATTGCTGTCTGTTGCGGCTACGCCAATAACGTTTTCGTAAGCAGCCGGATATTGGAGGGAATCATAGATGTAATTGCCTGCTGCCGCAACCAGCAGTATACCCTCGGCGTAGGCCGAGTCGATTGCGGCGTGCAAGAGTTCATTGTCTTGGGGCCCGCCCCAACTCATACTGATGATATTAGCACCTTTGTTTCTTCCGTAGTGTATAGCCTCTATTGCCTGGTCATCGAAGTTCCCATAGTGGTCACCGACTCTCGCGATCATGATTCGACTAAACCAGGAGGTGCCGGCCACGCTGTTTGTGTCGCCATCGCAGATATTGTACATTGCCTCATCCAGACCGATGCGATTATCCGTACACGCTGCAGCAGTGCCAGCGGTCTTGCTGCCATGGTCGTGCCAGGGTTCTTGGTCGAGTACTAACTGTGTTTTCGGGTCCCGGTCGTGATCGCGGAAGTCCCACCCCACAAGATCACTTACATACCCATTGCCGTCATCGTCGTAGTGGTCTCCATCTCCAGGATCAAGAACCCACCTCTTCTCAATCGGATCCCATTCGATGGTGACACCATCTCCGTCGGCATCTTCTCCGTAAGGCCACGGCTCCGAGTTCTGCCAGATATTGTGGACCAAGTCAGGATGTCCGTAATCCGTGCCGCCGTCAATGATCTGGATAATGATCTCCCGAACGCCGCTCGTATATCTCCAGGCCTCAGGGCATTTCATCTTGCGAAGCCCCCACTGCTCCGAGAAATAGTAGTCACGAGGTACGACCTCGTGACACCGCCGCCGACCGGTATAACCTACGAGATGCAAATGCTCGTCCGATGAATACGAGGCGTAGACTTCACTTATGCCTCGCGAAGCTGGGAACTTAAGGAAATAGAAACCCTTTGTGGCGCTCCAGGAGTCATCGGTGATCTTGTCGAAAGTATGAACCTGATACTCAACGTTGATACTGTCGATTGAGGCTAGACCCGTCATCATGATTCCCTGAGCGTTCGGTGTCGGGTCGATAGGAAGATACTCGTGCTTGATATCGATCATTATCTGACCTGGGATGGGGTCATCCGCCCAGGCAAGGCTTGCAGACAAAAGCAAAGCCAGAGAACCGGCGAACAAGAATGCTCGTCTCATCTTGAAACCCTCCCTTGTGGTAATGTCGACAGGTTATCGCTGAAATGGTGCTGCCTGGGAAGCGCGGACGCCGCGCTGGCGTCTTCACTTGATTAGCAGCATCTTTCTTACCTCTTCCCCCTCGGATACTCGAAGCTTACAGAAATAGACTCCGCTGGCCACCTCCTTGCCAGAGTTATTGTTGCCGTCCCAGGACACCTGGTAGCGCCCTGGCTTCTGAACGGAATTGACCAGTACTCTCACCTCATCTCCCAGGATGTTGTAGATGATTAGAGACACGGGCATCGGGCGGGGCAGGCTGAGGGTGTACACAATGGTTGTGCTTTGATTGAATGGGTTGGGATAGTTCCCAACCAACCGGAACGGGGGCTTGGCTTGTTCTTCGGAACTCTGCTCTACGGAACTGCCGGAAGCACCGAAATAGAATGCCTCCATTGAGTCATCCTGAGCCATGTACGGGAAAAGACATCCGCTGAAAACCCCGTGACCTTTTCCTTTGGAATCCAACACAAACAGCAAAGGGCTGATCCAATAGGTGTCATCCAAAATCTGGTAGGGCTCGCGCCAGGTGCCCCCTTCCCTGCTGGTGAAATACCAGCAGTAGGAGTCAAACTCGAGAAAGTGGGCAACACTCTGGTGGTCAATGAACATTCCACCCACATTAAACAGCGAATCAGGTACAACCTCGGGACCCGTCCAAAGTGTGTCTTCAAGGGCCCTACGATAGTAGAAAGTGCGGCCTTGGCCCTGCCACACACAATCCTCGCTTATGCAGCCGATGCACTCCAGGTGCACCGTGTCGTTGACGTCCACCTCAATCTTCCCCGCACCATAGTGCCACAGAGGCCGAGAAGGCTTGGGAACAGTGTCGGTGACCCAATCTATGCTGTTCAAGCTGTCGTTTCTGACGTAGAAGGAATTGCAGTCCAAGCCGCAATAGGGTTCCCCA
This sequence comes from uncultured Ignavibacteria bacterium, assembly GCA_964345305.1. Taxonomy (GTDB): domain Bacteria; phylum Zixibacteria; class MSB-5A5; order MSB-5A5; family SM1-73; genus SM23-73-3. Next base: position 2,801 of record CAYFQZ010000158.1, read on the forward strand.
GGATAGACGATGTGAGCAGCCCCGTTTCCCTGAACGGACATTTCAGTTGGGCCGCTGCCGAATCCACCAAGCCAGATTGGAGGCGACACCTCGCGTTTTGCCCACCCGCCGCTGGAGTTGTTCGTGTAGATTACCCTGTACCAATCAAAGGTTATGGAGTCGAAGTCCATGTGCCAGGCGATGTGAACGTTCCCAAAATCGTCGAAGCCCATGTCAAATGAGTGATAGTCAGCGTGCCACTGTTGCCCCGGCATCGAGTCGATCTTGGTGAATTCCCAGTCGGGCACTGTGCTATTGGTGTAATACAGCGTATCGTCGTACAGGTCCCCTGCAAGGGAGGGATAGAGTATGTGTACGATCCCAGTGTTAGTGTCCAGCCACAGCCCACCCTTGCGGTTTTGCCCAAAGACGTACTCTGGCGTCCGAATCTCCTCGGGCTCGCTCCAAGCAGATCCTTGCTCTTTCGTTCTGTACATTATCGTGTAATCGTACACGAACCCTGTGGCCGAGTCCTTCACGCCCTCCAGATAGAAAAGATGCAGCTTGTCTTCCTCATCGACATAGAGTCGGATCGCCTCGTTTGGCAAGGAGTCATATGTCAGTCGCTGCACCTGTGCATCTTCCCACTGAGCTTGGGCCTTTGAAGTCGTCAGGAAGCACAACAACCAACAGAGAGCGAGAAGGGCGACTGGTTTTGTCATCGTCGACCTCGCATTCAAGACTGGTTCTGTTCAGAACCTACCCGATTGTGCTGGTATTTTCGGCTTGTAATCTACGAAGGAATTTATGAACCACTCGCCCGTTTGTCAAGTGTTTTTTTAGGATCAAGGACCCCTAGCCCGGTTGTCTCTCTCCTAGTCGCTGAACTTGGGCTCATTCAATGAAATGGGAATCTGCCTCCTCCGGACGCGGCTGCATACTTCCGAAGAATACGTCAAGCCCATACTTGCTACGTAAACGGCTATTCCCTAAAGGCTCCTGCCCTTCGAGTTCTATGGTATCGGGCCCGGATCAGCAACGCACTTTGGCCAGTAGCCCATCCGAGACGCGTGCGGATGCCGGAACAGGAATCCAGAATGGCGCAGACAAAACAATCCCAAGAGGTCTGTCTCTCATCGTGAGGCTTCACTTTCTCCTCAATTGAGCCGCCACTAGGAGCATATGGATTTTTCAGCAAGAGCAACAAGATTTTGCTTGACAGAGCAGAAGAGTCTATTATATTGAGAGTGCAAGAACAGCTGAACAGGGTTTTTTGTTGCCTGAAATAGACGTAACCGCCCAGTTGGTTTACTCTCCATCCTGTTGGCTGTTCTTGCAGACGATCAACGTTTTGAGGGTTGCCAGCTGGGCTTTTTCCGTTCAAAGAATTCAAATCTGAAAGGAGGTGAAAAAAGATGAGAGTGTTCAAGCGAGGCAAGAGCTGGTATGCCGATTATGTCGCTGACGGGAAACGGGTAAGGAAGTCGTTCGGCAGGCAGAAACAAGTGGCTGAGCTTTACCTTAAGAACGTGGAAGTGAAGCTAGCCAGGGGTGAGGAATTGAGTCCGAAATACGATCCGATCTCGTGGGAAGAGTTCGTCGCGAAGTATTTGGATTACTCCCATGCCAACAAGTCGACAGGGACTTATGAGACAGATTGCAGTCGGATCAAGGTCTTAAATCAGTTCCTCTCCACCCGTGGGATCAGCAGGCCTGAGGCCATCACTCCGCAAGTCATCGACGAGTTCAGGTCGGTCTTGCTCCGGAGATGCAGTGAGAGGACATTCGGCCACTACCTGACACTGATCAAGGCGATGCTGAATAAGGCGGTCAGCTGGCGTCACATCAAGGAGAACCCTCTTGCCCAGGTCAAGAAAGTGAGGCCCTCCAATGCCAGGCAGATCAGATTCCTGACTGCAGAAGAGATCGCTGTGATTCTGGAGAAGGCTGATCCGTTCATGCAGAAGGTGATCAGGATTCTGCTTTACACCGGCATGCGAAGGTCCGAGCTTGTGTATCTTGCCTGGGAGGACATCGACTTCCACAACAAGCTGATCCACGTGCAGTCCAAGCCGGAGGAAGGGTTTCATCCCAAGAGCCGACGCGCCCGGTCGATACCGATCAACCCACAACTGGAGCAGTTGCTGCTTGACCTGCCGCAGAGAGGGAAATACATCTTCGATGATGGTAACGGTAGTCCGCTGTATACAAGGGATTTCTACACCAAGCACTTTGCCAAGATCACCAAATCGGCAGGGGTCAAGAACGCAAGTGTTCACACACTTCGGCACACTTTTGCTAGTCACCTGGTGATGAGCGGAGTTGATCTCCGAACGGTCCAGGAACTCCTGGGTCACTCTACCGTCACTATGACGGAGCAGTACTCCCATCTGTCGCCCGA
>CAYFQZ010000159.1:0-8785 GCA_964345305.1 uncultured Ignavibacteria bacterium
CCGGGACGGATGCCGAACTTGTCGAAATCAAAATATATGGGCGCCAAATAAACTTCCTTGGGCGGAGGCGGTGGGGGTGGGGGTGGCGGTGGGGGTGGGGGCGGCGGGGGCGGCGGTTCCGGTTCGATTATCGGCTCCTCCACCACGGGCGGCAGAGTCTCCATCTGGCAGCAGCCGGCAATCAGCATGGCCACTGTAAGCACCATCAGCAACAGAATTGTCTTACGCATTTCCCCTCTCCTTCCGCAAATGACTAAATGCGTTCTCTAACCAATCACCATATGCAATGTCCGATCCATATCTTCCCGCAGCAATCTCTCGCAGGCCTCGGCTCCCCCGCGAAAGTGAACTCCCTAAATCGCGAGGGGCCCGGATGAACCAGCTGCCTTCTATTTCGAAATGATCATGAAATCGTCTCTGCGATCCTTTTGCCAACAATCGTCGTTATGGCAGCGGTCGGCTCTCTCCTTGCCGTACGTGATGATGCTGATTCTGTCCGGGTTGATGCCCAGATTGACCAGATAGTCCTTGGCGGCGCGAGCTCTCTTCTCGCCCAGAGCCAGATTGTATTCCACCGTGCCCCGCTCGTCACAGTTTCCCTCGATTCTGATCCTGGCGGCGGGGTACTCTCTCAGCATCGCGGCATTCCTGTTGAGAATCTCCCGATCGCCCGAACGAAGATCGTATCTGTCGAAGTCAAAGTGGATGGCCTGCAGATCCCCTTGAGTTATCTCTTCCTTGCTGACCTCCTCCTCGGGAATCTCGGGCGGCGGCGGTGGAGGTTCCGGTTCAGTCACCACCGGAGGAGTGGGTTCTTCCGCCGGGGGTGGCTTCTTGGCGCAGGAGCCAAGAAGCAGCAACACCATAATCCCCACAAACAGCACGCTTGCCTTTGGCATCGTTCACCTCCTTAAATAGAGCATATTTTGGTTTTTCGCTTACGGAAACTAGATTCCTATTCTGCTAAGTCTCCCCGTCTCCGACTTATTAGTCCCTATTGTATGTTCTTTATCGGAAAAAAGCAAGAATAAACTATCCATGTTTGAAAAAAAATTTGCCCCCTCAAAATCTGGGTGACCAAGAGGGATTATAGTTTTCCCCCTCACCTGTTATCATTCTTTGGGCTGAACCGTCCCAGTGCATGGTGTAGACCTCGTACTTGCCGGTTCTGTCAGAGCCGAAGACGATGTGCAGGCCGTCCGGAGACCAGCGCGGGTTCGCGTTGGAACCGATATAGGTCAAACGGTTGAGGTTCTCTCCGGTTAAGTCTATGGTATAAATATCAAGTGTGCCCCCTCCTCGCAAAACCAAGGCGATCCTGTCGCCCCGGGGAGACCAGCAGGGGGAGTCGGTAATATCCCCGGTATAAGTCAGCCTCCTGAGATTGGTGCCCTCCGTGTCCATGATGTAGATTTGAGGATAGCCGGATCTGTCGGAGGTGAAGGCTATCTCCTTGCCGCTGGGTGACCAGGTGGGCGAGCAGTCGATGGCCCGGCTGAAGGTAAGTCGCCTGACGATTTCTCCTTGCGCCGTCAAAAGATAGATTTCCGGATTTCCGTCTCTGGTCAAGGTGGCGGCCACGTAATTGCCATCGGGCGACCAGGCGGGAGCTGAATTCAGACCGGGATAGGATGCGAACGGTTCGGCTTGGCCTGTCCCCAGATCCGTCATCCACAGGTCGGGATTTTGCCTCTTGTATGAGGTGTAAACGAGCTTGGAGCCATCCGGCGACCAGGCGGGTGAAACATTAATGGAGCGATCGTTGGTTACCGGATGCGGGTTGTGTCCGTCGTAATCGCAGACGTAGATCTCCTTGTGCGAATTGTTACGCCCCACATAAGCTATCTTGGTGGAGAAAATCCCCTTCTGTCCGGTGAACTGAAGCACCATCTCGTCCGAGATGGCATGAGCCAAGGCCCGGTAGCTTTCCGGCTGGGTCTCGAACCTGAAGTTTTTTATGACCTTCTTTCTCAATACGTCCGCCACGTTGATCTCGGCTTTGAGCTTTCCCTCCTCAAGTCGCACCGAGCCGTCAAGAAGATATTGCACCCCCAGTTGATACCACCCGTCCATATTATAGAGATCGTTCCCCAGAATGGCAAGCACAAAAGAGTCGATCTCCGCCACCCGGAAGTACAAAGAATAGTTCAAATCCTCCCGCACCACCCGGGTCACCATGGGAGCGTAGTCTAAATCCTTTGGCGTGAAGTCCACAACCGCGATGTCCAAAGCCTCGATGTATCTTACCGCCCCCTTGGTTATCTTAGCCTCGATCTCCGTCTGCGCTCGGGCGCCACTGAATCCGGTCAGGGTTGCCATGAAGAACAACATAGTCGAAACGGAAATCTGGCATATTCGCGAGAACTTCAAGGGGCTTTGTATAGCAATCATTGCAGGTGAGCTCCTATGCAATCGAGGCCGCAAACAACGCTGGCTGCTCGCAGGTTATCTACTGAATGTATTCAAACTCAAGATGGATTCCCAAGTACTCCCCCGTATATTCCGTCGGCAACGGGGGAAACGGTGCGCCGGTCAGAATCGATCTCATGGCGGCCTGGTCAAACAGGTCGATCCCGGAGCTTTTCTCCACCTCGGTATCTATGATCTGACCGTCCCTCACGATTTTGAAATATATGGTCACCCGCAGGGTGGCGGAGGCTTCCACCGGGTTTTCCCAAAGGTCCCTGATTCTTCCGAAAACCAAGGCCAAATAATAGGACGACCCGAAACCTGCTCCATCCACTGTGGCTGCGCTTATCCCGTCTCCCAGTCCGTACTGCTCGCCGAGCTCATCTCCCTGTGTGACCTTTCCTTCCGGCGTCTTTTTGCCGGTTCCGGTCTTTTGATCGGTCTTTGCGCTCTCGGTGGTCGGCTTTTTCGCGGGCTTCTTGGGTGTTACCTTCTTCTTTCTGTCCTTCTTGGACTCGGTCTCGTGAAACTCCTTAACCGAGACCCCTTTTTCTTCGGTCTTGGGCTTCGCGGTCATGGTGACCTTCGCCTCGGTGGCCCCTTCACCCTCTCCGCCGCTGGAGCCGGCTCGCCGCCCCCCGCCGGGCAGGCTCACCAGGCCCACCCGGTAGATGGTGGGATAGCCTTCCAGTCTGGGCGTGCCCGGTGAAGCCACCATCAGGCCGACAATAACCGCGACGTGCAGAATGGACGACAGTATGAGGCTTCTCTTCATGCCCTGCCTTCAAGTTGATCTTTCTATCTGGTCGGCTCGGTGACCAGTCCCAGGTTATGAATGCCCAGTGCCTTTATCTTTCCCACGATCTCGATAACCAACCCGTAGGGGATGTCCTTATCCGCCCTAAGATAGACGGACTGGGACCCCTTTTTGCGAGCCACATCCGTCAGAATCCCCTCGAACCTGTCGAGATTGGTGACTCTTTCATCAATGTAAATGCGCTGCTCTTTGGTGACCGTCACCACCACTCCCTCTCCCAAATCTTCCGGCGTGGCCTTGGTGCGCGGCAGGCTTATGTCGATGCCCGCCTGCATCATGGGCGCGGCGATCATGAATATGATCAGAAGCACCAGAACCACGTCCACCAGGTTAGTGACGTTGATGTCGTGAAGTGCGTCGTATGTTCTTTTCCTTGGCATGATATCGTCCGCGGTTTGCCGTCGGCCCCGGATTTCAGACTTACGTCAGAAGCTCCTCCTTCTTTGCTGCGGCAAGGAACTCCAGAGCGAAATTATCCACCTGGCTGGCGATCACCTTGAGTTTGCGGTTGAAGAAATTGTAAGCCATTACCGCCGGTATGGCCACGGCCAATCCCATGATGGTGGCCACCAGAGCTTCGGCGATTCCCGGTGCCACTACCGCCAGGCTGGCGGAGCCCCTGACCCCGATGGAGGCGAAGGAGTGCATGATACCCCACACCGTGCCCAGGAGACCAAAAAATGGGCTGACGTTGCCCGTGGTCGCCAGAAAGACCACGCTTTTCTCCAGCCGGTTGATCTCCTCCTGGCCGATTCTCTCCAGGGTCATCCTGATGACGTCCCACCTGTCCTTTTCCTTGTCAACTCCCTTGTTGACATCCGCCTCCGGATTAGGTGCCAAGGACGAGTGTTTGCTCTGACCCGGGTTTCCTTCGACTCGCCGCACCTCATCCAGCTCTCTGAAGCCCTCCTCCAGCATCCTCGACAAAGGGGTACGTCTGAACTTCACGCAGGCGACATAAACCTCGGGAATGGACGGCCTTTTCCTGAAGAGCGAAAGGAATCGCTCGGTCTCGGAGTTGACCCTACGGAAAAGCGATATCTTGTGGAAAGTGATGGCCCAAGAGACCAATGACAGAAAAAGAAGTATCAGGAGGACGATCTGGGCGAACAGATCCATGTCCTTGATCATTCCCCACAAGGTCCCCTGAAAAGGAGCGGGATCCAGCAGGACAAATAGACCGATTAGACTAAGCAATTTGTTTCACCTTCTGTTTTTTTTCGTTTTCGAGCTGACCTAACTAAAGTTGAAAAGAGCTATCCGATAAAACTCATCAATAATACTCAACCCTAAACTGCCAGTCAAGAAAAAACGACACAATCATTTCTGCCCGCGGTAAAATGCTTATCACTGCTATTCTGATACCGCTGCGGCCCTGGCGATGTTCCTTTGTTTTTGGCCGGGCGCAAAAAAGTCCTCCGGCTAGGAGGACTTCCGGAAATCTCGACCAATTAAGGATGGGGGGAGAGCACCTGCTCGCGGCAGGGTCTTGGCTCTAAACCACGGAGGTCTCCGGCGCGGCTCCCTTCTCTTTGATGATGAGGTGAGTAATCAGCTCAATCAGGAATCCGTAGATCATGCCCATGATCAGGGTGCCCAGGAATATCTTGAATCCCTGGAAGGCCAGTGAGCCCAGAGCCATCGGTATGGAGACGATGAACCCGAGTATTATCCCGTGGAGCATGTAGTTGATCTTCCAAGCGCTTATTCCGATGACGAAACCCAACAGCGCCCGGCTGAAGATGACTGACCATGCCATCGACGCTGGCATCTGCGGCTGCCCGCTGGAAGTCAGAAGCCAGCAGATGACCCCGAAAACAAAACCCAAGACGGTGGTCACCAAAAGCCTCGTACCTCTCATGTCCCCTCCTGTTCTAAGAGGTTGATCTCAGCTTCTTGATTCGGAAGGTATTTAAGCACGTAGCCTGCCGCTTGTCAAGGAAATTCTCGCGCCCTGCGGCATGAGTGAAGGTCGATCTTGACTGTTCATCTACCCCCGGCGGCCTTCAGGCTTTTGTCGCGGAGAGGGCGCCTTTATCAGGGCTTAGTTAGTAAAATCCCTTGACACGCTGGATCTCGGCTTTATATTTCCGGGAAGGTTCCGAAGAAGGGAACAAATCATGCATGCGTCACGGCGCATCGAGCTTATCCGGTCCTGTAAAGCAGCCACCGGGCCGCCCCGCCACATAGTCAGCGCCCTCTCGGCTTCGCAGCGCGATTCTTGAAGGGGATTCTGAAACGCGGCAACTTAGTGAAAGATAGGTAGAAACACCTATAACGCGACGTTTCCCTTCTTCTGTATTCGGGGATAGGTCTGAACCATATGTCTTGTCGGATAGTGTCGCCCTAACCCTTTCCCTGGTCCATTCCGGAGGTACACAGGGGAAGGGTTGGGGAAGGGGGGGTACGTGATGTCGAGACTCGGTCGAGCACAGCCCCTCTGCGCCCGCCTTAGGTGTCTTCAAGAGGCCAAGGCAGCCGAAGCTGATCGTTTGCATTGTCACGGTTGGCCCACCTGTAGACGGGGGGAAATTGGCAAGGGAATTGCGTGATCAGCCAAGAGGTCTTTTTGTCTGGATATCAGAATAGATCATCCTTTGACACTTCCGCCTGCAGGGGAGAATGGATGCGAATCTCCCAAACCATATTCCCGGCTGCTAGCACCCCTTCCCTGGCCCCGGGACGGAGAGAGCCTCGCATCGACTCGAACGCTCCCATCTGGGCGAAGTCTCCTTAGCTTAAGGCTCAGTTTGCCGAATTGACGCTGGCACCGGATACTTCCCCGGCTTGTCTGCATGCCAAGTCGTCCTCCGACGCTGTCCCACAATTGCCTTGACACTGACTTGAACCGTGCATATATTCACACCGGCTTTGTGCTCTATCAGAGTCTGTCACGGCCAGCATAAGCAAGGTAACGTGAGACGTGTCGAACAGGTTTCCAATAGATCAGTTGGAGAAGGTGGTCGGGAAAGACAACGTGCGGATCGAGTCCGACAGGCTGTTCGTCTGCCCGGAGAACAGCGCGGCTGTTTCCCAGATTGTCAACTCGGCCTTAAGAGAAAACTTCAGGATATTGCCCCTGGGTTCGGGTTCGATCCTGGATTGGTCTGGAGTCTCTGCTGAGAATACGATGGTCTTGAAATCAGAAAGGTTGAACCGGGTTGTGAAGGTTGTTCCGGAGGACTTGTACGTTATCCTTCAGGCCGGTTTCCCTTTGAAGGATTTGAACCAGCATCTCCGGTCTTTCGACCTTTTTTACCCCCTGGGCGACGGGGGCTCTTCGGGCACGGTAGGGGGTTCGGTGGCCGCGAACCTGAGGGGAAAATCCGGCGACAGGCAGATTCAGACCAGAGAATACGTCCTTGCGCTTAAGATAGTCGATCCAATGGGTCACGTACTCGACATGGGGGCAAGGACATTCAAATCAGTCACCGGGTACGATTTGCCTCGTCTTTTCACCGGCTCTTGGGGCACGCTGGGCTTCATAAGCCAGATAACCTTGAGGCTGGTCCCGGGTAGAAGAAGGAAGGATTTCCCTGCTGTAATCCTCGAGGTACCTGCAAGAGTCAAGACCAGGGAGGCCGATGACCCCGCAGCCGCCCTGAGTTCGCGGATCAAGCAGTCGCTGGACCCCAGAGGAATCTTTGTTGACTTTGATGCCCTGGGTGGATAGAAAGTTGCGCCGGGGCCGGGTTGAGAAACGACGGACTCGAACAACACCCTGCCCCTCTTTTCCCGGTGAGGAGTTGGGCCAAAGTGGGGGCACGCTTGATACGGCGTCCCCGATCCCAAAAACTCCTTGACTTTGCATAGCTTTTTGTTTAACTTAGACTTAGGTAATACGGATTTGTGGCGCCCTCCCGGTGCCCTTTCAAAGGAGGATATGATGAGCTTCGAGTGGATGTTTTCTCGCAGAGCGCAAGAGATGAAAGCCTCAGCCATACGGGAGATACTCAAGATCACCGAAAGGCCGGATGTCATCTCGTTTGCCGGGGGACTGCCGGCCCCGGAGCTTTTCCCTATAGAGGCCCTGAAAAAAGCGTGCCGGGAGGTACTGGACACATTCGGACCGAAGTCCTTGCAGTACAGCCTCACCATGGGAGTTCTCCCTCTCCGGGAAACCCTGGCTGAAAGATTCTCCGCAAGAGGGCTTAACGTCACCACAGACAATATCTTCATCACCGGGGGTTCACAGCAAGGCCTGGATCTGATAGCAAAAGTCTTCTTGAACGAGGAAGACCCCATTCTGTGTGAGAACCCCACTTATCTGGGAGCGATTCAGGCATTTAACGCATGCCGGCCCAAGTATGTCACGGTTGAGATGGACGAGGAGGGGATTGTTACGGAGCAGGTGGAAGATAGGCTGAAGAACCACAAGGTTAAGTTCATTTACGTGGTGGCCAATTTCCAGAACCCTTCCGGGATTACCATGAGCTACGGGAGAAGAAAGCGTCTGGTCGAACTGGCGCAACACTACGGAGTCCCCATCGTAGACGACAACCCCTACGGAGAGCTGCGATATGTGGGTGAGGATATTCCGTCGCTGAAGAGCTTGGGTGGAGATCTGGTGATAGAGCTGGGTACCTGCTCCAAAATCGTATCGCCGGGGCTGAGAGTCGGATGGGGCATCATCTCCGATGAGCTGATGACCATGTTTGAAAAGATGAAGCAGGGGGCCGATCTGCATACGAACACCTTTGCCCAGTACGTGGTGTACCAGTACATAAGGGACGGCAATCTGGACCGGCACATAGAGGAGATCAAAGCCGAGTATCGCAAAAGAAGAGGCGTTATGATCGAGGCGCTCAAGGAGTATTTCCCCGAAGGCATAAGATGGTACGAGCCGGAAGGGGGTCTTTTCCTGTGGGTGGAACTGCCTAAGGTGATCTCCGCCTCCAAGCTGCTGGATGAAGCCGTGAAACAGAAGGTGGCTTACGTGCCAGGTAAGCCTTTCTATCCCCACGAAGACAGGGACAATACCCTGCGGCTCAACTTCTCTAACGCGAGTCCAGAAATGATCCGTGAAGGAATCAAAAGGCTGGGCAAGGTCTTTCAAGAAAAGGCAAGAGCACCCGAGCGGACCAAGAAGGATTCAGGGCAAAAAGTAACCTAGCGATGCCTGCCGGCTCCGGCAGGAGCTACTGCATAAGGCCCTTCAGCTCCCACCTGAGCCGGTTTTTCCCTCACAGAAGGGTATCCCCCCGAAAAAAACGAACTGGTGACGGCAGGTTGCTGCCTGGTAGTTGGGTAGTCTATCCTCTACCAATGACTTATATTGGGGGCGACGAGGTCTTGTTAGTCCAGATTCTTTAATATTCCTCTTAAGTTCTGATGTTAACTTGAATAATGAAAAAGTAGCGGCTACAGGACACGGAGATTCGAGATTTGGCACTGGATAGGCTACGGGACACCCTGCAACGGCCGGAGGGAGGCAGGCAGAAAAAGGGGGGCTGAGCAAATCAACGTGCCTAAGGTCATCTCCAGGCTGTGCTTTGCGATTGTGCAGCGGCCGGGCCGCCGACTGATGTCAGTCGATGAGGAACGAAATCGATGGCAGGT
>CAYFQZ010000160.1:0-2619 GCA_964345305.1 uncultured Ignavibacteria bacterium
GCCAGTCGATTCAGGAGATTGGCCGAGTGGCTCTACAAGGACGGACCGCGCATTTACAGCGAAAGGTCTGTCAATTTCGAGCCCCGATGGTTTCCTCTCTTCTACCTTTTGAAGGATGCAAATGGGGTGCCGGTTACCGAGGCAGCTTCTGCATTGGGGTTAAGCCATCCCGCCGTCAACCAGATTGCCGGCGAGATGGCCCGGAGAGGATTACTGGAGTCCATCAAAGACAAGAAAGACGAACGCAAGCGACTTCTGCGTCTGACCAGAAAGGGGAAAGCTGCCGTATCGTTGCTGGAGCCGGTGTGGGCGGACATAGGGGCCGCTGCCAGCGAGCTGGTGAGCGAGGCAGGCGGCGATTTGCTGGCCGCGCTCGGGCGGCTGGAAGATGCGCTGAATCAAAGCAGCGTATATGAGCGGGTGATGCGTAGGGTCAAAAAGCGCGAAATGGAGAGAGTTGAGATCGTCGATTACAGACCCCGGTTCAAACGGTATTTCAAGTCGCTCAACCTGGAATGGCTCCGGGAGTTCTTTACTGTGGAGGACGAGGACAAAAGACTGCTCTCCGACCCGTATGGAAAAATCATCAAAGCCGGAGGGTCAGTGCTCTTCGCCCGACTTGACGGGAAGATCGTCGGTACCGCGGCGTTAGTCAAACATGACAGGCATACCTTCGAGTTGACCAAGATGGCGGTCACCAGGAAAGCCCAGGGTCATCAGGCGGGACGCAAGCTTGCACTGGCCGCGATCGAACGGGCGAAACAGGTAGGCGCCAAGCAGCTGGTCTTGCTCACCAGCCCTAAGATGACCGCCGCGTGTAAGCTCTATCGCTCGCTGGACTTCGTTGAGATACCAGTCCGGCAGCCCTGGGCCACCCCCTATCGACGTAGGTCAATAGCTATGAGCTTGAAACTGAAGACGAGGAAACCATAAACTTATGAACAGGAGGCGTTATGCAGAAGGCATTCCCTTGCAGCGCCCAGGCAGCGTGCTCTTCTTTGATGAGAGCACGGTTGCGCGTGCTGTCGACCACGCTGCTGGTGCTAATTTCGCTTTCCGCTTCCAGCACCTGCGCACAGGCGCCCGGGGCGGAGCGTCCGGACAAGGTAATCGATTCCAAGATGCAGTTGGAGATGATTGACAGCGTGACCCAGGCGCTGAACGAAATCTATGTCTTTCCCGACGTGGCCAAGAAAATAGAGAAGCACCTTCGCTCGCAGTACAAGAAAAAGGCATATAAAGACATCACCAGCTTGGTGGAATTCACCAACAAGTTGACAGAGGATATGCGGGAGATCAGCAAGGATGGACATATGTGGGTCAGATTCGCCTCTGACGAACTGCTGGCCCAGTTTCAGGGTGATACGCTGACCGACGAGGCGAAACGGAAGGAGTTGGAAGAAAAACGCAGAGACAACTTCTGCTTCAAGGAAGTGAAACTGTTGGAGGGGAATGTCGGATATGTCGATCTTCGCTGCTTCTCCGAAGCCACCGATGCCGGTCCCACGGCCATCGCAGCCATGAACTTCCTAGCCCACACCGACGCCATAATCTTCGACCTGCGCCAGAACGGTGGCGGCAGTCCCAGCATGATTCAGCTGATCACCAGCTACTTCTTCCCCGAACCGGTTCTTCTCAACAGTTTCTATATTCGTAGAACCGACTCGACCCACCAGTTTTGGACCCAGGCATGTGTTCAGGGTCCTCGGATGACAGATGTAGATCTCTATGTACTCACCAGTGACTATACCTTCTCCGGGGCCGAGGAGTTCACCTACAATCTCAAGAACATGGAGCGGGCCACGATAATAGGCGACACCACGGGCGGCGGGGCTCATCCTATCGACATCAAGCCGTTTGCCAACCTGAATATTGGAATGTCGCTGCCGTTCGGCCGCGCGGTGAACCCGGTCACCGGAACCAACTGGGAAGGTACGGGAATCGCTCCCCACATGACCGTGCCTCAGGAGCGGGCACTGGATGTGGCCCATCTGGAGGCTCTCAAGAAGCTGGAGCAGAAAATCGACGACCCTGACCGTAAGGCGCAGTTCAAGTGGGCCATGGACGCTCTGCAGGTCAAGCTGAATCCGGTCAGCGTTCCCCAAGGCCAACTCCAGGCGTATGTCGGCCAATACGGGCCCCGCAGGATCTGGGTCGAGAACGGCCACATGTACTACCAGCGTGAGGACAGACCCAAGTATAAACTAATACCGATGGGTGACCACAAATTCATGCTGGAGGAGCTGGACTACTTCAGGGTCAAGTTCGTCTTGGACGACGCCGGGCAGGCAAGTGAAATAATCGGGCAGTATGACAACGGCCGCACGGACGGCCATAAGCGTGACAAATAGGTTGCCATTCCTCCGTGCCTGCCAGGTCCCCTGACCTGACAGCAGAGTAGTAGAGCTCCTGACAGCATGATGTTCTGTTTCGCGGAGGGAGAAGGGAGGTTTTCTCCTCCCTTGATGGGAGGAGATCAAGAGGAGGGTGATTCGGCGGACTACCCACAGCAGTAGGTCAAAAGCCGCAGGCTCCTGACAATTTCCTGTTGCATCAGATGATCAGACCTGACGTGACCATCAGGTGTATCTCGTGACAGCAAGGGCAGGGCGGGTAGCC
>CAYFQZ010000161.1:0-1836 GCA_964345305.1 uncultured Ignavibacteria bacterium
AGGTCGGTCAACGGGAACATCTTTTCTCTACGTGACGAGCGTTACAAATATATATTCAACGAATCCCTCAGCGAGCTTTACGACCTGAAGGATGATCCGGGGGAGAAGAATAACCTCAAAGATAGACTCCCGGTCCTCACAGCGACGCTGCGCCAGAAGGTTCTGCTTTACAGGGCGCTGAAAGCCGGTCAAATGCGTGATGTTGAAGAGGTGGAACTGACTCTGGAGGAGGAGCGGGAGCTTCGCAATCTCGGCTACTTGCAGTGAGCTTTCGTCTCTCAAGTAGTTAAAAATCGCTTCGAAACTGCTGAGCGCCCCGCTCCACGGGGATCTTAGAGGCAACTGATATGCGTATTGAGAAGCCATGCCTTTTTCTGCTGGCGTGGTTGGCGATTCTGTCTCTGGGAATGGCGGTCGGTGATTCCGACCAGGCTCGAGTCGGGCCCAGATCAAGGATCTTTCTCCACGATAACTGGAGGTTTCGACAGGCCGGTACGGACGCCTGGCTGCATGCAGCAGTTCCCGGTTGCGTTCATACCGATCTTCTCGCCAATGGTGTTATTGGGGATCCATTTTACCGCGATAACGAAGAGTCTTTGCAGTGGATAGGAAAGACGGACTGGGAGTATCTCTGTGAGTTCAGGTTAGATGAAGAGTTGTTGAGTTTCAGTAACCTGGAAATTGTTTTCAAGGGGCTAGATACCTATGCCAAGGTCTATCTAAACGGCGAGCTTGTCCTCACTGCGGATAACATGTTCCGAGAGTGGCATGTGCCGTGTAAGACCCTCCTGAGGGAGGGAGAGAACATTCTTATAGTCCGCTTCGAATCTACTATCGACAAAGTACTTCCGGTAATGGAGAAGCTTCCTTACCAGTTGCCGGCCAGCAACGACAGGGGCGAGAAGACCAGCGTATACACCCGTAAAGCGCCATATCACTACGGCTGGGATTGGGGACCCCGATTTGTGACTTGCGGTATATGGCGGCCGGTCTATATTGATGCCTGGAGCAGGGTGAAGGTCGACCATGTCTATTTCAAACAAGATAATGTCACTTCTGAAGAAGCATGCCTATCTGCCGTTGTAGAGCTGACCTCGGATCAACCGAGGACGGTGGAAATCGTCATACGAGAGCGGGATGGTTTATTAAAAGAAAACCAGAGCACTATATCTTTGAATTCGGGCAAGAACACAACTACCGTTCCATTCAAGATAGTCAATCCTGTCCTTTGGTGGCCTAACGGGTACGGCGAACAGCATCTTTACGAAATGCATACGGAGGTCCTGCTGAGTTGCGAGCCGGTCGACCGGGCGGAGACGAAAATAGGAATACGCTCCCTGGAGTTACGACAGCAGCCTGATCAGTGGGGTAAGAGTTTCGAGTTCGTCATCAACGGCGTCCCTGTTTTTACCAAGGGCGGCAATTGGATTCCTGCCGACTCGTTCCCCAGCCGGGTCACTCCCGAACGCTATCGCAATCTGTTGCGCTCTTGCGCTGAAGCGAATATGAACATGATTCGCATATGGGGTGGTGGGATTTATGAGGATGACATTTTTTATCAGCTCTGCGATGAACTCGGGATCATGGTCTGGCAGGACTTCATGTTCGCCTGCAGCATGTATCCTGGGGACCAGGAGTTTTTTGAGAATGTGCGGCTAGAGGCGATGGAGCAGGTGAAGCGGCTGAGGAACCATCCGTGCATTGTACTCTGGTGCGGGAATAACGAGGTGGAGACCGCCTGGTTCAACTGGGGCTGGAAGGATCGTTTGCCGGACAAGGTTTGGGAAGACTACGAGAGGATATTCCATCAGATCTTGCCGGAAGTGTGCGAGATTC
>CAYFQZ010000162.1:0-3065 GCA_964345305.1 uncultured Ignavibacteria bacterium
AAAGCCCTCTTCGTTCGCGCACGCAGATGGTGAAAGCGCATCTCACTGTGCCTATGTATGATTGTCTTGGCAGGGGGTGTTTGCGTTCTTTGATCTTCATGACTTTCTGTCGCGCAATCTGAAGATTGCGGCTACGGCCCCACCTCCCAAGCCACAGTTTGACAGCTTCAGCCGCTCGTCTGGTAAATCTCTTGCCTCGTTTTTGTAGCCGCAGACTTCAGTCTGCGAAAGGTTTCTTTTCCCCGCGCAATCTGAAGATTGCGGCTGAAAAACCCACCACCTGGCCCGCAACTTGGCGCACCGCAAGGCCGCGGCTGCCGTCTCAATCCCCTTTTTCGCCCGAGAGGGCGATTACTGATTTCTCACTGCACTCAGATGCTTGACTGCGTAGAGGACAAATAACTACAATTTGTATCTATATCTCAAACGCCCATGCGCAATAATATTCAGCCGGATGCTTATCTGGAGGACAAGTGATGCAGGTGGTGCGGATGCGTGGATCGATGGTGCGGGCAAAGCCGCTGTACTCCACAAGCCCCACCGGCTTACATGGGAAATCCGAAAGACCCTTCTTCTTTCGCGCATACTGAACTCGACAGTTGTTCATGCGGAACACGAAACGATTCTCTTTCTCCTCAACCACCTCTTGAACGTTCAATCGGCTGTAAAGGCGGTAGTTGAGGGCCTTCTTCAGGCCTTCCAGACCGCTGTTCTCTGGGATGCCGTGACGGGCCATTATCCTCTTGGCCTCGATGACGGTGAACTTCTCCCAGCAATCGCGGTCCAGCCTGATGGCGGCTTCCATGCCAAATCCCCCTTCCACCGCCTGAAACCAGAGGCCGTCGTGTGCCAGCCAGTTCTTGGCAAAATCATCCAGCATGCCGATGAGTTGCTCGCGAGAAAGATCGTCCAGACTGCTCATAATCAGTTCCTTGTATGCCTCCCTGGGTTCTCATCCAGTGCAGGGCATTCAGCAGAAACGTGCCTTCGGGCGGGATGGATTCCCGCCCCTACCATTAGCTGGAGAGTCGGGGTCAATCCTGCTGAAGTTGAGTAGAGCCTATTCGGTCACTTTGTACACCGTATCATGGCCCCGCACGGGCTCCTTCACCTTGATTCCGATGGAATCACCCGGCTTGGCCGTCTGCACCTGCTCGTGCTCAATCTGCATGGACTCCACCGTCTGGGTAAAATCGGTGGTGTGTCCCTTGATGTGGATGGTATCCCCCACGGAGAGCGTCCCGTTAGTGATATTGATGGCGGCCACGTCGATCTTGCGAAAATAGCTCTGTACTTTCCCGACTTCTTCCTCTGGCATTTTTCCCCTCCTTTAAACAAAGGGAGTTGATGAGCAGTCTTGCATGTCCTGGGTGCAAGTTGTTCGGTTTTTGCTTTCCCCAAAATATAGAAGAGCCCAGATGCGAGGCAAGCACAAAATCAACTTTTTTGGGATGCGCATGGCGCCTTTCAGCCGGCGCAGCTTCTCCTACTGCGGGTGGAAGGAGTGCTTGGGATATGGCTTTGCGACTGCTGCAGGCTGCGCTCAGCTCCGGTTCGAGAAGGTCAGGGAAAGGGCTGCCCGGCGCATCCGAAATTAATCGAGGATGGATCGGGTATCAGTGCGACTGTTGTGGGAATCTGCGGTCAGCTAGAGCATCATCGTGGGATCAGGCCTGCCATTCATTGACTCTCTTTTCGTACTTATCTGCCAGCTTCTCGGCCTGACCCACGTTTGCGGACTCGGCAAGTATGTGAAATAGGCTTTTTCTGCGATCCGGCACCACCAGGATCCAGGAGTCATGGTTTAGAATCCTGACGCCGTCTACCAGTTCTCGGCTGCAATCTTCCGTGTGCTTCAAAAGCTGCCTCATCACCTGCCCCTTCTTTGTCCAAGGGCAGGAGACATCGCGCCGGACCATGTGGAATCGATCAAGTTCCTTTCTCATCTGGGCCAGACTCTTTTTCGCTGCCCCGGAAACTGAGCTGCCGTTCTTGGAGAGAAGCTCGAGTATCTTGACCAGGTTGAACATGGCATCCGCCCCCAGCTGGAATCCGGGGAATATGAACCCGCCCCTGGTTCCCCCGACGAAGTCGACCTTCAGACCAGGCAGCGCATCCATCATGGCCAGATGGTCGTTCCTAACCCGGATCACCTCAACTCCATACTCGGATGCGATCTTCTCCACACCCATGGAAGCCACCACCGGAACGGCGATTTTGCGCGCTTGGGTGGAACCCAGGTAAAGAGAGGTGACTATCAAAAGCAGAAGGTCGGGCGGAATGAACTGGCCTTCCTGGTCCACCACGGAGAGCTTCTCCGCACCCGGGTCAAACAAGAAACCCCCGTCCGCGTCCAGCGATCTGACTATGGAGGAGAGGCGCCGGATGGATAAAGACAGCTCCTCGTCCGTGCGGGAGAGTTTCTGGGGCTCAAGATAGGCGTTCAGGGAGACCACCTCGCACCCCAGGGATCCCACGATGGAGGGGAAGATCTCACAGGCACCGCCATTGGAATAATCGATTACCACCTTGAACCGGGCCTCTTTGATCTTCTCGGAATCGATTGCCTTCAGCAGGTCCTGCCGGTAGGATTCGATCACCCGCTGGGGAAAGTCAAGCTGGCCGGTCTCCTCCGGACATGCTCTTCTGAAGTCCTCGCGGAAGAAAAGTCTTTCCACCGCCTTGGTCTTGGCCGTGGGCAGATCCCTCCCGCCTCCGTTGAAGAAGATTATGTCCGTCTGGGTTGGGTCCAGAGGTGATCTGCGGGTGTGTATTCCCCCTCTTTCCTTTCCGGATCTGAGTTGATACCTGACCACGGGAATGGGAAGGGTTCTGAGGTCGTGCACGTTCACCCCGGCCGAGAGGAGCCCGCAGATTAGAGCCCGGTTGATCATCCGGGAGGTATTTCCCGCATCTCTGCTGGTGACCACCGTGCTGCCCTGCCCCAGCATGGCACCATAGGCTGCCCCCAGTTTGACCGCGAACTCAGGGGTCAGTTCAAGGTTGCCCACTCCCATCACCTTGGCGTCGGTGAAAAGCTCGCGGTTCCATCTTTCTCCCCAGAC
>CAYFQZ010000163.1:0-8347 GCA_964345305.1 uncultured Ignavibacteria bacterium
TGGGTCTCTGGGACCTGGAAGGTACGAGGTGGGCGCCGAATATCTGCATCGCTTTGGGGGATACACCATCCGCACCGCTGGGATTCCTTTTCGCGTAGTCGAGCCGACAGGGGTTGAACATCAAGCCTTTGACCTATTCGTCGAAGGCTACAAGAGTTACGCAGGCAGTAACTTCAGCAAGAGTAACGAACTCCTGGCCAAGCTCATAGCTGATTACCCCAAAAGCGTGTACGTGGAAAGAGTCTACCATAAATTCGGCAGGGATGAAGAATTGCTGGAAAAACTGCCGGATAGCGGATACCTGGGTACCTATCTGCACTGGGCCCTCAAGGGAATGAGCGATGAAGGGGAAAAACGGAGCTTTCTGAAGGACATCATTCAGAAGCACCCGGGCACCAGAGTGGCAAGGTTTGCTGAACAGAGACTCCAGAGATTGCAAAGAGGAGAATAGGGAAATGTACAAGAAAATTGTGATAGTCTGCTGGCTCTTAGCGTTGCTGCCATTGCTACTCGCCTCTCCCACCCGGGCACAGCACTTCGTGCGTTTGACCGAGGAGGGCCATATCCAACTTGCCTTGGACTATTTCATAAAGGCTGTTCAGAAGACGGATACGGCAACGGTCCTAGCGTGGCTTGGGACAGAGATTGTGGTGAAGGGGACAACTGTCGATCCCGGACCTCAGGTTCGCTCAATCTTTGAACGAGCCGGCCAAAGGCAAACGCGCATGGCGCCGCCGCCGGGCGCTGAAAACCGGACGTTCTGGGACCTCGAAATCACACACCTGGATATCAAGTTCGCCCAGGATTCGACCCAAGCCTTTGTGAACTGTAAGCTAAGACTCTGGGCCGCGAGGACACAAGAACCCAAAACTGTGAAGGAAACGGCCGAAACCTTCAGATTCAACAAGACGACCAAGGGATGGAAGCTGGCTGGTTTTGACAACTTGTTGGACTTCTTGAGAGCGGAGGTGAATCTACATGAGTAGAGTCAAAGGGTTCTGCCTGCTGCTGGGAGTGATTCTGTCTGTTGGTCTTGTGGGGTCTGATCTGATCGAGGCTGCTGTCAGCGAAACTGCCTTAATCCAAAGAAAGATCTTCCAACCCGACGTGTGGCATTTGACGAGAGGATACACTCAAAGTCAATGGGGGGTGGACCTCTTCCACTATCCTTATTCGGTCTCGCAGGCATACTTCATGGTGGGAGATTCCCTTTTGAACGCCGTGAGTTTCTTCTCCGACCGCGGCTTCTGCCGCCTCATTTACAGCGACGCTTACGGTGCCTGGATTCGGGCGTATGGTGGTGCGGGGGAGGGCCCTGGCCAGTTCTTTTATCCCTCCGGCATAGTGGTGCACAACCTGCCTAATGATAACGTCTACAATTACTATGTTTTCGTGGCGGACGCCCAGAACAATAGAATCGTGAGTTTCGTGTACAACTGGCCCAGCGAGACAATGGCCGGTGTATCACAAATGACCGACAGCGGCTTCTGTTTGCCGTCAGCATTAGACGTCAATAACGGAGGAGCATTCGGCAACTCAGCGGACGACAGACTTTGGGTGGCCAATGGCCTCCACAACATCAAGAAATTCGATCTCAGTGGAAACCTACTCCTGACTTATGATACTGGCTGGCTATTCAACGCCTATTTGACGGGGATCGCTTGCGGGAAGAGCTATTTCACCAGCCCGTCTCCCCCTTATGAACCATTCGCCAACAACAACGATATCTATGTCATAGCGGGTATGAAACTAATGAAGTTCACGGAAGACCCGCCTGGAAATATCGAGTGCCAGACAGAGCGTCTATTCCCGTCTCCGATGGGCTGGACGCTCAAACTGACCTCTGTAGATACTGACAACTTCGGACACGTTTGGCTTACGGTCTCCCGTGAGCAGAACGCAACCGGGTACCAGGAGAGCTACATTCGCAAGTATACCAGTGATCTCGATGTTATCTGCGACTTTGATGCCGGGGGCATTCTCAACCACCCTCAGTGCTTCTCCAACACTGGCGGCAGAGAAGGTTGTGGAGACTGTTTTCTTCTTGAGGACTGGGACGATGAAAGCGGAGGCTACTATTACGCTATCGGTACGGACCTGGTCAACTTCTATTCCGACTCGTACGACGAGCACTGGTGCCACTTTGCTGATTACACCCTGGTCGATCCCTCGCTGTTGTGGGTCAACGTTTACAACGAGTCTGACGTTTTCGTCAGAACCGTTTTTCCTCCTCCTCCATACGAGCCAGACGATTCTGTGGCGGTGTTTTCAGGGTGGGAACGGCGACATTGGGACGGCACCGATGACAACGGTCAGATCGTGCCATCCGGTAATTACAGAATCGAGGTGAAAGCTGCTTCCACGTACTTTAATATCAACACAAACCAACCGGTCAACACGGTGGTGAAAGACGGCTGGGTTTATCATATCGATTACACTGAACCCATGAATACACCCACCGCAACTTCTGTTGACGCGGTGGATACTTGCCTATGCGTCTATTGGGACGACAACAACTCCAACGAACTGGGCTACATAATCCAAAGAAAGGATGATACCAATCCCCTGTGGATCACGCTTGATACGACCACCTGGGATGCGGAGAGCTATACCGACTACGACGTCATCGGCAGCGAAACTTACTATTATCGAGTGCAAGCCTACAACTACTTCAGCAACACTAACCACAGCAACACGCTCTCGAAGAAAGCCCGTCCTTTCCCGCCTCTGAACCTCTTCGTGGAGAACTTCTACTGCAACCGGGACTATCGCCCCATAGGCAAGCTACTTGGCGCCGCTGAAGAAGGCAGGAACTTAAAGCTCGCAGACGGCGAGTGCATACCTCCATATCCCGACAGCATACCTTCAGATGCTTCCGCGATCTACGCCGACTATCCGGTCAGGCAGAAACCTGGGACTTTCGCTGGGATGGAAGTGTGGTCCAGGTCATGCCACTGGCTCAACCCGTTCACTGTAAGACACGAAAGTACCTTCGTGGATCTCGATCGGCACATGCTGGTTCAAACTCGTCCCGGTGCCTCCCATTGCAGCGATTGGACTTACTTCTTCAAGGTGAAGACCATTGACATCTACGGAGACTCAAGCATATGCTGGCCGCCGGGTGAGCTGGGCGAGGTTCTGACCTGGGTATGGCCGTATGCGTGCTGCGTAGGAACCTGTCACGTCAATATCAGCCAATCCACTCCGCTTTTCTTGACGGAAGCTCCTGCGGCGTTTTCTCTGGCGCAGAATCACCCCAACCCATTCAATCCGGAGACGCAAATAACATACGCTCTGCCAGAAGGATCAAAGGTAACGTTGGTCATATTCAACATCCTTGGCCAGAGAGTGAGAACATTGGTGGATGAGCAACAGGACCCGGGATACAAAACCGTCACTTGGGACGGAAAGGATGAGAAAGGCCACGAAGTCGCCAGCGGGATATACTTCTACCGGCTGAAGGCTGGCGATTATGGCCAAGTCAAGAAGATGGTCGTACTGAAGTAGCTGGGAGCAGTCCGAGTAAGGACCGGAAATGCGGCGCAGACACCTTCAGCTGTCTCTTTCTTTTGGGAGGCTGAAGCTTTCGGCCGCACATGGTCTGATGACTCAATCTTGAGTCGGCAATGCCGGTTTCACCACGATGCTCTTCTCTTTTTCCACCAGGGCCGTTCCCGGCTTGGCGCGTTTGGGCTTGCGCAGGTATTTTGCCAGGGTGTAGATCACTTCTGCCTTGTTCCCCTGCCTGGACTTGCTGAAATACGCAGCCACCCCTGCCGCTTCCCTTATCTCGGCTGATGATGGTTCGGTTGTCTTGTCCTTCATTCTGAGAAGAACGTGTGAGCCCGGGACTCCCTCGGCGTGAAACCATAGATCGTCCGGGCGGGCGAGTTTGAATGTCAGGTAATCGTTTTCCCTGTTGTTTCTCCCTACCAGAATCTCCCGGCCGCTTTTGGTAACAAAAGATCGGAACAGGGATTTCTTTTCCCTTTCTCTGCCGGCAGGCTTTGGCTCTTTCAGCAGACCGAGTCGGGCAAGATTGCCTCTGATCTTCCCAATATCGATCTGTTCCTGAGGCTGTTTCAACTGCTCTGAAATGCGTGCCAGGTCCTTTATGCTCTTCCTGGTTTCCAGACTCCGCTTCTCGATGGTGCTCAGCGCGTCCCTTGCCTTCTTGTGTCTTTTATAGTACCTCTGCGCGTTGCCGACTGCGCTGAGCTTCGGGTCCAGCGGGATTTCCACCGCCGCATGCGCCGGGTCGAAGACGTCAACAAGGCTGGCTGTGGTCTGGCCCTTCCTGATATTACCTTTGTTCATCATCAAGAGGTCGCCGAATCTTCTATATTCCTCAAGTCTCTTGGCCTGCTTCAGATCGTCTTCGATTTTGCTCTGTCTTTTTCTGAGCCTGCTCAAAGCCCGCTGGACGGTTGCAGACAGATGGTGGATTTCTGTTCTTCTGTGTTCCTTCTGTAGTTTCAAAGAGAAAAAGCTCTTTATCGCAGAGTTTAGAGTTTGGAAATGCATTTTCCGGGCGTCCGGGAGGAAAGGTAAATCGATGCAGGCGATGGCCTCAGGGTTTCCGTCTCGTCCGGCCACGACCTGAAACGCGAATTCACCATTGGATATTCCCCTAAAGAGCTGATCGAATGCCGTCCACAGGTCTCGCGCTTCCTTCCAGCTTAGCCGAGAAGCCTTCGTCTTTTCGTTGAGCTGAGATTGGGTGATGATTTTCTGTGCCAGAAGCTCGTCCATGCCCATGAAAGCAGAAATCAACCACTCGATCAGGGTTCTATCGGACGTGCGGAGCCGCCCGGAAAACTCCTCATAGGTTGCCATCAACGGATTTGTCTTCCTGGGGGCTGGCGGAGGGACGTACTTCTCGCTAGGAAGGATTCGCCTCAGCCTGCTGCGGGTGGCGTCGATCTTTCGCAGGCAGTCAACTATTGTACCGTCCTGTTTAATCAAAATGACGTTGCTGTTTCTTCCGGTGATTTCAAAGACAAGGTCAAAAGGCTCGCCTGAGCCGAATTGAGTTTTTTTCCGGCAGGAGATTCGGATGATCCTGTCAAAACCCACCTGCTCCACTTTCTGAACGTAGCCGCCCACAGAATACCAGAAAAGATTAGTCTTCTGAAAGCCCCGAACGCCGTGTTCGGTCTCGTTCTCTTTCCAGACTTCTACCCGGCAGTTTTCGGAATGAGAAGAGAAGAGCAGACCGCGTCGCTCATGTTTGCCCCGAAGCGAAAACAAAATCTCTCTCTGGTCAGAAGAGATATCAACCTTGGTTATCCTGAGGCCCAAAAGCTGATCTTCGAGCTCCGGTACGAGGCAGAATATGTGAGTGGAGTTTAAGATCATTGTGCTCTGTTACGGGTTTGCTTCGCTGCGACCAAGCCTGAAGTCCAGGCGGACACAAGAGGCCCGCCCCGATATTGTGTAGTACTTATCAAACGATCTGGAATCTCAAGCCCCGGGCTTGGGTGAGAAATTGACCTTCAGATACGTCTCGAATTCGTCCAGGGACTCGAATATCTTCCTGGACAGGAATTTCACCGACCAGTTGTCTTTGAGCGGGCCGATGGTCCACACGGGCACCCCCTTTTTATAGCACTCCCACATCTCCACGGCAGTGCCCATGGAGGCCTCGGGAAGATAGGCGATCATGCAGTCGCATTCGCCGGCCAGCTTTATGTATCCCAGAAAGACCGATTCCCCGGTTCGATAATCATAGTGCACCGAGTCCGGATGCTTCTCCATCGGATCGAAGATCTTGGCCTCGGGGAAGTGTCTGCGAAGGATCGATTTGATCCTGGCCCGGTAATCCTGATCGTGCAGCACGTTTCCGGTGTTTGAGCCCTGGATTATGCCTGCCAAGAAGAAAGAACGGAACTGTTTCATTCGATCTCCCTTGCATCTCCCGCGTTTTTTCGCCTTTCCCGGAGTGATGAGGTTAACGGTGTAGGCCAGCTAGGCCATGGTCATGGCGATCGCCACCACGTTTACGATGTCGTCCACGCTGCAGCCACGGGATAGATCGTTTGCCGGCTTTGCCAGCCCCTGGATGATAGGACCTATAGCCTGGGCTTTGGCCATCCTCTGAACCAGCTTGTAAGCTATGTTGCCCGAATTCAATTCGGGAAAAATCAGAACGTTGGCATCTCCGCCAATTCTGCTGTCCGGACACTTCTTTCTGGCGACTCCCGGGACGATGGCGGCATCCGCCTGCAGTTCGCCGTCGATTATGAGGTCGGGCTTGAGCTCCTTTGCCATTCGCGTCGCCTTCCTCACCTTATCCACCAGCTCGTGCTCAGCACTCCCTTTGGTGGAGAAGGAGAGCATGGCCACTTTGGGCTCCTCGCCCGTGAGACCCTGCATGGTCCTGGCCGAGGAGACGGCGATGGATGCAAGCTGTTGCGGGTCCGGATCGGGAATCACCGCACAGTCGGCAAAGAGGAAAGCCTTGTCCTTTTGTCCCGAAAACTCCGGCAGCACCATGATGAACGAGCTGGAAACGGACGTTATGCCCGGGGCCGTGCCGATGATCTGTATGGCCGCCCGCATAACGTCAGCGGTTGTGTTAATCGATCCGGCCACGGACCCATCCACCTCGCCCTTCCTCACCATCATGGCACCGTAGAACAACGGGTTTTTCATGACCTGGTTGGCCTGCTGGGGAGTCATCCCTTTATGTTTCCTCAGCTCGTAATACTCCCGGGCGTACCCGGCCAGATGGTGAGAGGTATCGGGCGAGACCACCTCGCATTGGCCAAGGTCTAAATCATGTGACTGGGCCATGCCTTTGATCTTATCCTCATCTCCCAACAGCGTAACCTGAGCCAACTTCTCGCCAAGAATGACTCTGGTCGCCCGAATCATGCGCTCTTCAGTCCCCTCGGGCAGGACCACCCTTTTTCCTTTTACCCTGGCTTTTTGCTTTATCCGGTCAATCACGTCCATTTGGAACTCCCTTCCCCACGATGCCGCTGCTTGACAATTGATCTTCTTAAGAAACTAATGCTTCAAACCACCCTCTCTGGCGAACTGCTCCATAAGCTCCTTTTGTTTCTGGCTCATTCGCTTGGGTATCTCCACCAACACCTCCACGTACTGATCTCCCGTGGCGCCGTCCGCCTTGACTCCTCTGCCCCTGAGCCTGAATTTGGTTCCGCTCTGCGTTCCGGGCGGAACCTTGAGATCCACCTTGCCGTCTATGGTTCTCACTCTTATCCTGGAACCAAGAGTAGCTTGAGCGATATTGATGGGAACCTTGCAATAAACGTCCCTGCCCCTTCTCTCGAAGAACCGATGCCGTCCCACGCTGATCTTGACCATCAGGTCTCCAGGGGATCCTCCGGCTATTCCGGGCTGACCCTGACCGCGCAACCGAAGTTGGGCTCCGTCGCTTATCCCGGCCGGTATGTTGATCACCAGCTTCTTTCGGGTCGAGGTCTGCCCCCGTCCTCCGCATTGGGGGCAAGGTGCGGTAATTATCTTTCCCCTCCCCAGACACCGTGGACAGGGACGGCTAACCGCAAAACCGCCCTGGCCAAAAGAAACCATTCCTGTTCCTCCACACTGCGGGCAGGTGGACATGGTCGTGCCCGGCTTCGCACCCGTGCCGGTGCAGACCGGACAGACCTCCTCCTTGTCGAATTCTATGGGGATTCTGCCGCCCGAGATGGCAGAGTCAAACGGGATCTCCACCTCAGCGTAAAGATCGGCCCCTTTCTGGGGCCCCCACCTCTGTCGTCTGCTGGTTTCACCCCTGTCGAAGATATTGCTGAAGAGATCGCCCAGGTCTCCGAAGCCGCCCAGATCCTCAAAAGTAAAGGTCCTGCCTGTACCGCCCCTGCCGAACAGATCTTCGAATCCGGTCGCATCCTGGGGACCTCCGAAGCCGGTGAATACGCCCTGCCCCATCCTGCGGAGCTGATCATACTGCCTTTTCTTTTGCGGATTGCTCAGAACTTCATGCGCTTCGGAGACCTCCTTGAACTTCTCCTCGGCCATTTTGTTGTTGGGGTTGGAGTCCGGATGGTACTTCTTGGCCAGGTGCCGGTAGGCCTTTTTTATCTCGTCCGGGCTGGCGCTCTCCGACACCCCCAGGATTTCATAGTAGTCTTTCTGGGCCATCTGTTTTCCGTCCCTTTCCTATACCCACCCCTTCAGGGCGCACAAGCCAAAATAAGCGCAGGAAATGGGTTTGTCAATATCGAGCACGGGAGGCCCACGCCGCCCTGCGAACCCGAGCTTAGAGTCTTTGCCCCCACAGTCCAAATTGCTTCAGGCGGATCAGGGGTGGTATTCCTCGATCTGGTGTTCACAGCTCAAGCTGAAACTTGATTCT
>CAYFQZ010000164.1:0-2380 GCA_964345305.1 uncultured Ignavibacteria bacterium
TTGCCCGTGATTTCGAGATTTCTCATCTTACTCCGGCCGTTTTGCCGGCTATAATCTTCTCCACCCATGAGCGTTTTCGGGGCTGAAACCTCTTGAAGGTTATCATTGGAACGGCAATCCGTTCAGCCACCTTCTCCGGAACCGAAGTGAAAAGGAGTTGCTCCAGGGTTCCGCCCTTGCTGGCACCCATGAGGAGGAGGTCTCCTTTATGTATTTGGTCGGCGATGGCCTGAGCCGGTTTGTCTGCCTTTACGATTCTTCGTTCGCCTTTGACCGTCAACTTTGCTCTCTCGGCAAACGAGTCCATCCATCTGCGGGCCTGAGCTTCTTCTTCCGCGCCTGCGTCCCGAGAAATCGCATGCAGCACCGCCAGCTCAGACTTGAACTTGTCCACCAGGGCAGGACTGAGCTCTGCCGCAAGCAGAGAGTTGACGTTGTCCGTGGCGGTTACCACCACCCGCTTGATCTGGTCCATCTTCTCTCCGTGCACGATGGCCACGTCGCAGGGAGCCTCCTTGAGCACAATGTCGACGACCGTGGTCAGTATCTTCTCCAACATCTTCTCCGGTCCGGTGCGTCCCATGATGATGAAGTTGCAGTCCTCCTCCTCTGCCGTCTCCAGTATGCCGTGGGAGAGACGGTGGCTCAGCTTGATCATCTTGTCGAACCTTACCCTCTCCCGGCTGGATATGGTCTCCACCCTGGAAAGAAGAAGCCTCTGCTGGGAGAAATCGGCCAGACCCTTTCTCAGCGGGGTCCCCTGGGGAACCTCCACCACGTTCAGTGCGATGATCTCGCCGTCGAACTTCCTGGCGATGGCACAGGCAGTTCCCATCAGCATACCAAGAGTCTTGGGGTTGGCCGCGGCGACCAGGATCTTGTATTCCTTCCTCTCCTGCCGGGCCAAAATTTCCTTCAAGCGCCTGTGCTTCTCCACCGTCTCCTTTTGCCCCTTGGAGTAAACCAGGTACACCAGACTTCCCAAAGCCAGCCAGCCAGCCCCCAGCAGGTAGGTACGCGGGCTCATGAATGTCAGGATCAACGCGTTGCAGGCTATGGCCAGAAGCGGAATGATCGGGTGCCAGGGCAGCTTGAAGGGTCGTTTCAGCCGCGGAGCTTTCTTGCGCAGCACGATCACCGAGAGATTCACCAGTATGAGAGCGAAAAGGTAGCAGAAATTGGCCAGGTGGGCAACCAGCTCGACCTCACCCGAGATGGTAAAGACCAGGATCACCGCTCCCACCGCAGCAATGGCGGTATACGGAGTCTTGAACCGCGGATGAAGCCTGAAGATCTTGCCCGGCAGGTATCCGTCCCTTCCCATGGCGTAGGTCTGCCGGGCTGCCGCCAGGACGGTGGCATTCAAAGCCGAGACTGTGGAGAGCAGTCCGGCGATCAAGACGAAGAGAAGCCCGTAGCTTCCCAGAACTTTCTGGGCGATCAGGGTTAAGGGGGCAGCAGAGGTACCCAGCGTCTGGTAATCAAGAATGCCCACCGAAACCAAGACCACGGCCACGTAGATAAGCGTCGGTATCAAAAGGGAGAGCAAGATCGCTTTGGGGACTGTCTTGGTGGGATTCTTGATCTCTTCCGAGGCGCTGGAGATAAGCTCAAATCCAAAAAAGGAGATATAGATCAAGGCTGTGGCGGAGATTATGCCGGTGAACCCGAAGGGAGCGAACGGGCGCAAGTTTGCGGACCTGGCGAAAGGGATGCACAATCCTATGAAAACCAAGAGCATCGCCACCTTGGCGATGGTGAAGAAATTCTGTGTCTTCCCACTCTCCTTGGTGCCCTTGATGTTGATCAGGAGGAGAAGCAGGGCGATGCCAAAGGCGCCGAACTTAACCGGCGGCGAAATGCTTATGATCAAATCCACAAGAGGACTGAAGTGTTCTGCAAAGCCGAGGGCGTATAGGGCACACGCTACCACGCTTCCGAAGATCAAAGCCCACCCGTTGAGAAAGGCGATGTATCCGCCCAGCCCCTGGTGCACGAAGGTATAGCCTCCGCCGGCCAGCGGAATAGAAGACGAAAGCTCGGAATAAGAGAGGGCGGTAAACAGGGTCATCAGGCCGCACAGAACGTACGAAAGGATGGCCGCCGGACCGGCTATGCCCGCTGCCATCCCGCTGAGTATGAAAATGCCCGCTCCGATCATGGCTCCCACCCCCAGAGTGGTGGCCTCCAGAAGGCCCAGCTCGCGGCTGAACTTTATTTCCGCCTGGGGCAGGTGGGCTTCGGCTGTTTTGGTCTTATTCATCAAACCGCGTTTCCCTTTTCTCTCTTAACGCAGAATACAACCGCCCACATGCAGCTGCACCCGATTTATCCGGCCTAACTTGGCTCGATCACCGCCAAAACGGGATTTTCAGTAAGT
>CAYFQZ010000165.1:0-10148 GCA_964345305.1 uncultured Ignavibacteria bacterium
TCGGCGCAGCTGTCCAAAAGGTAGCGGACAATTTGGATTTCGTTAAATCCCTCCCGAGGGCCGGGAGCAGGGTAGAGTCCATACTCCTCGATCACGTCATTGTCGGAGAGCAATGCAACGGTCAGCCCCTCCGAGTTGATTCCGTCACAGGCTCCGCCGAGCAGATCGAAGCAGCAGGTGACCAGAGAAGCATAGCCCTGATCAGGATAGAGTTCGATCACATAGGGCCGGGCGCAGGCGGCCAGCTGGCCCTCTTCGGGTTCGGCTCCGAAGAAAGTCCCCGTGGAGAAGTCGAAGTTGCGACTGAGTACCCCTTGGCCCTGCTCGGTGGTGTTGGGCGG
The DNA here is from genome assembly GCA_964345305.1 of uncultured Ignavibacteria bacterium. Taxonomy (GTDB): domain Bacteria; phylum Zixibacteria; class MSB-5A5; order MSB-5A5; family SM1-73; genus SM23-73-3. The sequence goes on from CAYFQZ010000165.1 coordinate 342, forward strand.
ATAGAAGACCACACTGCAGCCGGAGCCCTTCGAAGAAAGGCCATAGTAAAGACCGGCAAAGTTCCAGGCGTCGTCCTCAAGATCCTTGCCGAATTGGGCGGCCGCGCCGCGCATGCGTTCCAGATGCACGGGATAGTTCTTCTCGAAGTAATGGCGTTGAGCGCGCGTATTTTCGTGGTTCGGGTACGGGATAGCGAACGATTTGTAGCGCGAATACGCGAGTTCAGCCAGCTTCTTCCCGATCTCGAAGTTTGATCCCCGCAGCACCAGATGCCGAACCTCCATGAAATCTGAAGGCCCTCCCGCGACAACCCTTTCTGTAAACGCAAAAGGCTGATTCTGCTGGTAGCCCTCTTGCCGTGCTTGCTGCTTATCCGTCGACTCGCACGCAGCGAACAATGCAAGCGTTAGGCAAATCAACCACTTACCCGCGTACCTGTGCATGCCCGGTCCTGCGAACTCTGTAAGGTTGTTCTTCCTCTTCTTTGCTAATGGACTTTCATCTCCGAGCTGAAACCACAGCAGCCAGGGGAGCCGCTTCCCAAGGTCGCGCATGTGGACAACTCGCACGGATTCGAAGCAGAGGGGCAACAGCTACTTCCCTTGGCTGTGCGCCAGGACGGCCCGCACGAGCCCGAAGCGGAAGGACAACAGCGACTTCCCTTGGCTGGCGACACGGGCGCTGTTCCCAGATTCTCGCGCGAGAGCATGTGATCCAGATCTGCAATGCCAAAAGCTGCCAGGGCAATCACCGTGGCCGAATGCTTCTGGTATTCCGGATTCACATATTCGTAGGTGTCGTATTTTGTATGAGGACGATACAGCGCGGGATTCTTGCCCTTTTGCAGCCAGTTGAAGGCCGGCACTCCCGCCTCAAAGAACGGGCCGTGATCGCTGGTTCCCGCACCTCCGCAGCAGTCCGCAATTATCTGCGTCAACTGCTCCACTCTCTGTACGGCGAACGGCATCTCCGGTTGCAGGGATTTCACAGGAGCGAATACCTGCCGGAAATCTTCCATCATGTCGTCCGTGGCGTAGATTCCGGAAATGTGGTCACCACCCTGGTCCATGTTCAACATGGCAGAGACTCTTGGCATGAGTTCAGGATGATCCGCCACATAGGCCTGGGAGCCAACCTTACCCAGCTCCTCACCTCCGAATAGAGTGAAGCGAATGGTCCTTCGGGGTCGGGCTCCGCTCTCCATGAGGATTCTTGCCGCCTCCATAGCGGCGGCCACGCCGGTGCCGTTATCGGCAGCTCCCGTGCCTGCGTCGTCGGAATCAATGTGAGCGCCGACAATTACGTACTCGTCCGGCAGTTCGGTTCCGGGAATGTCGGCCACGACGTTGAAGACCGGGGTGGGTGCTTTGATCAGCCCTACGAACGACGCCACGAAACCCTTAACCGGAACCTCGGCGCATCTCTCCAAATGCGCGTTTCTGAGGCCGAACTCTGAAAATCTGTCGCGCGCCCATTTGCAGGCCATCTCGAAATTCTCCGAGCCAGCTGGCCGGGGGCCGATCCGGTCAGTGAGATAATACAGATGATGCATTACTCTGTTGTCGTTCTTGCCAAGTGAGATGATACGCTCCTGAACACTAAGTTTGTCCTCAACAGATTTGGCTACACGACTCTTTCCAATCGAGCTGCCACTCTGGTCTGACCGGACAGCTTCCGGAGCGACGGAGACCACCCCGGTGCCCAATACTGCCAGAACAGCCAGGCCGACAGAAATCTTGATTACCCACTTCATTGCAGCGCCTCCATAGTTTATGAATTTGAAGTTGAATTGCAGAGCGATTTCACCATTACGGTCGCGCTCTGGGGACAGACCGAGAAGAACTCGGCCGATTTCTTGATCTCAGAAGGAACCGCATCCCGAACAATGGAGCGGAAACCGAATCGCTCGAAGTATCCAGCGGCAGTGGTGGTGAGCAGGAAAACCGCGGAAAGGCCCCTGGACTTGGCCCAGGCCAAGCGATCTTTGATCACGGCTTCGCCTACTGACTTGCTTTTCCATGCTGGCGAGACGGCAACGGATCGCAGAAGTCCGTAAGGATCGTATACTTCCACCCCACCAACACCCACCATCTCCTCATGAAGCTCGGCCACGCAGTAAGAGCCTCCAAACTGCTGTTCCAATCCATCAGCCGGGAGGTCACATGCCGATAGCAATGTCTTCACGTCCTGCAGGTCCTTGGCGACCGCCGGCCTGATTTTGATGGTTTGCTTCATATTCGCGCTCACCCCCAGTTGACAGGCAAACTCTCCCGTTGTGCCCCTCTTAGAACTTATACAGAGCCCGAAGATAAAAGTTGCAGGTAGCAACTAAATTCTCAAAAAAAACGCTTTGGAGAAATTCTCACCGATGTTCAGCGCCCTTGTTGTCTCGAGAAAAGCGGGCCGCGGCAGCTTTTGCCAGTCGTACCACAAGCTGGGCTGTTGCCTGTCGGACATCCGGGTCAATGTCGGCGACAAGTTTCTTCGTTTCCCGGGCCAGGTCCTTCTCGATTCGCGAATGCAGCGCCAATCCCTTCTTGGTAACCGTAAGGCTCAGAGCGCGAGCATCGTCAGCGGCAACCGAACGGTGGATGTAACCCTTTCTTTCCAGCGAGCTAACCATCCGACTGGCAGTACTTTTGTCCAGATAGAGCTCTGCGGCAAGCTGGTTTAGGGTCATGGACCCTCTCCTGACAAGGGCGCTGATAGCATAGCACTGGGTCACGGAGACGTCGTAATAACAGATGCGCTGGCGATCCCGGAATTGATAAACCCTCACCAGCTCGCTTAAGGCCTTGTGGAGTTCCCAGGCGTCTTTCTCAAGCGCCGTAGCCTCCGTGGAAAGTCTCTGGTCTTGCTTATGTGGTGGAATAGGTGTACTCCTTTTCAAAATGCGTCTGTACTGGTTGGCGTCACCAACAATAGTGCCGAAGCGTCGCCCTGTCAACCAGTTTCTCTTTCATTAGTTACGAACGCAATGGGTTCCGGGTTCGGCACTTGCTATCGGGAATCCCAGGGCGGGGGGCTGAAGCAGGAGAAAATCGTCCGCATCATCTGGGTCAGTCTTAGCGATCAAAGCAGAGTCAGCCGGTCCGGTCGTTTTGTCTGGTGACTGATAGATGACAGGGCTGGCGGGCAAGCTCTGCGGGCTTCTCGGCCGGGCCACAAAGGCATGGCTGCGCACCTTAGAACAGCTCTCTTCACTCGCGTTCGATGTGCACGTTCTTCTCACCGCAAAGGCATTTCAGTCTGTAGAGAAGCTGTCCGGATACCTCTACGCCCGTCTTCTTTAACTTCATTTTCAACTCTTCGTCGTTTGTGCGCACATGAAGGATCACCGGTGATTTTCCGGGATGAGCGGAGAGAATGTCCTTTAGCTCGGTAACCATATCCTGACTGTCCCCGGAGGAGACCAAAAGGACGTGCAGGAAGGGTTTCAGCTTCTGGTACACCTTGCTCAGACCGATGATATCCGATGCTACCACCTTGGCTTTCTCGCCCTCCTTGGTGGAAGCTCTTCCCTTGACCAGCACCATGGAATCGGCCCTTATCAGCCTGCGGTTCTTCTCGAAGCAGTCCGAGAAGATCACCACCTCCACCGTGCCCATGAAGTCTTCCAGGGTGGCGAAACCCATCTGCTTCTTCTTGCGGTCAATGCTCGTTTTCACGTTGGCTATTATGCCTCCGATATACAGCTCCTCGCCGTCCTTGGCCTGCTCGATGCTGTGGGTGTCCATGGTGGCGAATATCTTAAGCTCGTGCTCATATCTGGTCAACGGATGTCCGGAAACGTAAAACCCGAGCATCTCCTTTTCCTTGGAGAGAATCTCGCTTCTGGGCCATTCGGGAATTTCCACCATCTGGGGTACGGGCACGATCGCGGCCTCCCCGCCCACCTCGAACAAAGATGTCTGCCCTCTCTTTCTGTCTTCCTGAATGGCCTGACCGTAGCTTGTGGCCACATCCAGAGACGCCATAAGTTGAGCCCTGTGGCCTGACACCGAGTCGAATGCTCCGGCCTGAATCAGGCTTTCGATGACCCGCTTGTTGACGGCACCCAGGTCCACCTCTGCACAGAATTGGAACAGGCTTTCGAATCTACCTATTCTCTTCCTGGCCTCCACGATGGCTTCGATGGCGCCGTGTCCCACGTTCTTCACCCCCTCCAGGCCGAATCTTATCTTCTCGCCAACCACCTGGAACCTTCCCAGGCTTTCGTTTATCTCCGGAGGCAAGACCTCAACCCCCATCCTCTTACACTCTTCCATCAGGGTGACGATTCTGTCGGAGTTTCCCATCTCGGACGACATGGTGGCAGCCATGAACTGTACCGGATAGTGAGCCTTAAGATAGGCGGTCTGATAGGCCACGTAAGCATAGCCGGCGGAATGGGATTTGTTGAAACCATATCTTCCGAAGGTTGCCATCAGACCGAATATCCTGTCTGCCACTTCCGGTTTGATCCCGGCCGCTTTGGCTCCCTTTTTGAACTCCTCCCTTTGCTGGACCATCAGCTCCGCCTTTTTCTTTCCCATGGCCTTCCTCAGGATGTCCGCCTTTCCCAGGCTGTATCCGGCCAGGTCGCTGGCGATCTTTAAGACTTGCTCCTGGTAAACGATGACCCCGTAGGTCTCCTTGAGAATCGGCTCGAGCAGAGGATGTTCATAGGTTATCTTCTTAAGACCCCTCTTCCTGTCGATGTACTCGTCCGTCATATGACTGTCGAGCGGTCCGGGACGGTAAAGAGCGTTCATGGCGGTCAGCTCGTCCAAGCTCTCAGGTCTCAGTTTGCAGAGATAGTCCCTCATTCCGGAGCTCTCAAACTGGAAGATGCCCACGGTCTCTCCCCTGGAGAAGAGTTCGAAGGTGCTCTTGTCATCCAAGGGAGTGGAGTCTATGTCCAGCACCAGGTTGTTTTCCTCTCTGAGCATCTTCAGGGTATCGTCGATCACGGTCAAAGTGGTAAGGCCCAGGAAGTCCATCTTCAGAAGTCCGATCTCCTCGATGTTCTTCATGTCATACTGGGTGGTTATCTCTCCCTTGCTCCCTTTGTACAGGGGAACGTATTCGGTCAAAGCCTGCGGCGCGATAACCACCCCGGCCGCATGGGTGGAGGCGTGCCGGCACAGACCCTCCAGCACTCTGGAGTAAGAGATAAGCCTTTCCATCTGGGGATCGCCTTTCACCAGATTGCGAAGCCCCGTGTTCTGCTCCAGTGCTCTTTTCAAAGTCATGTCCGGGACCCAGGGGATCATCTTGGCGATCCGGTCAACGTCCGAGTAGGGGATGTCCAGGACCCTTCCCACGTCCCGGATAACTGCCCGGGCGGCCATGGTACCGAAGGTGATGATCTGAGCGACGTTATCTTCCCCGTACTTGTGAATGACGTATCGAATGATCCTGTCCCTTTCCCGGTCAGAAAAATCGATATCGATATCCGGCAGGGAGATTCTCTCGGGATTGAGGAATCTCTCGAACAGAAGGCCGTACTTGATCGGATCCATGTTGGTTATTCCCAGACAGTAGGCCACCAGGCTCCCCCCGACCGATCCTCTTCCCGGACCCACCGGGATGTCCTTGTTCTTGGCGAAGTCGATGAAGTCCTTGACGATGAGGAAATAGCCGGCAAAGCCCATCTGCTTTATCACTCTGAGCTCATAGTTCAACCTTTCCTCCAGGCCGGGCGTCACCTTTGAGTATCTTTGTGCCAGCCCCTTGCGGGAGAGGAACTCAAGGTAAGAATCCAGATTGTCAAAACCGGCTGGCGGAGGAAACTCGGGCAGATGAGTCTTCCCGAACTCCAGACCGAGATTGCAGGCCTCGGCGATGCGCAGGGTGTTCTCCAGGGCACCGGGGCAGTCGGCGAAGATGTTCTTCATCTCTTCCGGAGACTTGAAATACATCTGGTCGTTGGCGAACTTGAGCCGGTCCGTATCAGTTACCTTCTTTCCGGTTTGAATACACAGCAGGGCGTCGTGCGCTGGTGCATGCTCCTTCTTCAGATAGTGGCAATCGTTGGTGGCAACCAGACCCAGTCTGGCTTCGTCCGCCAATCTTTCGAGCAGCGGGATCACCATTTTCTCTTCTTCGATATTGTGATTCTGTATCTCCAGGAAGAAATTCTCCTGTCCCAGAATTTCTTTGTACTCTTCCGCTACCCGCCTGGCTCCGGGATAATCCCCCTTAAGAAGAAGAGTCGGTATCTCCCCGTGAAGGCAGCTGGAAAGCCCCAAGAGTCCCTGGCTGTGTTCTCTTAGCACCTCCTTGTCGATACGGGGCTTATGGTAGAATCCCTCCAGGTAGCCGATGCTGGAGAGCTTCATCAGGTTTCTGTATCCGGATTGGTCTTTGACCAGCAGGATCAGATGATAGCCGGCGTCCGGTAGTCCTCGAACAGGCTCCTTTTTCTTCCTATCCTGGGGTGCCACGTACATCTCGCATCCGATGATGGGTTTGATGCCCGAGGCCATACATCTCCGGTAGAACTCCACCGCTCCGAACATGTTGCCGTGGTCGGTGATGGCCAGCGCAGGCATCTTGAACTGTTCCGCCCGGGCCACGAGCTCATCCAGCTTGTTGGCGCCATCCAGCAGGCTGTATTGCGTATGAACGTGAAGATGAACGAAATCAGCGTGTATCATATGCACTCACTCTTCCCCTGGGAACGATCTAATTTCCTCTCCCCTCCGGGGTGTACAGACCGAGGACATAGGTAACACATGTTCGGAGACATAGGTTGCACTTGGAGGTATAATACCCAACTTGGAGAGGAGGGTATTATGCCGTGGAAAGAGGTAAGCGTTATGTCTCTTAGAAGAGAGTTTATTTCGCTGGCGACCAATGATAATGGGTTTAGCTTTAGCCATCTGTGCAGTCGATTTGGCATCAGCCGCAAGACGGGTTATAAGTGGATTAAACGTTTTCTTGACAACGGAGAGGATGGCCTGATAGATCGATCTAGGCGCCCCCTCAACAGTCCGAGCAAGACGTCTGGGCAGATGGAGGAAGCGGTTTTGATGGTTCGTCAGCAACATCCGGCCTGGGGAGGTTGCAAGATCAAACGTCGCCTGGAGAATATGGGCTACCAAGCTGTTCCCGCCGCCAGTACCATCACCGCTATGCTCAAGCGAGATGATTGCATCACTCAGGAGGAATCCGGAAAACATAAACCCTTTGTGCGATTTCAAAGATCGGCTCCCAATGAGCTTTGGCAAATGGATTTTAAGGGACATCTTCCCTGTCCCGAAGGTCGCTGTCATCCCCTTACCTTGCTGGATGATCACTCCAGATATGCCATTGGTCTGAAAGCATGTGAGGATGAAACCAAAGATACGGTGAAGCGGTGCTTGACCGGGGTTTTCCGACAATCTGGGTTGCCTTATCAGATGCTGATGGATAATGGCTCCCCCTGGGGCTCTGATGAAGAACACATCTATACACCAGTGACTATATGGCTTATCCGTCTGGGTGTCTTGATCACTCACTCTTGTCCCTACCATCCTCAGACTCTGGGCAAGGATGAGCGCTTCCATAAGACACTCAAAGCTGAGCTGTTGGGAGAAAGCATTCCTTGGAGGAGAGCAGAATCTCAGCGTCGTTTTGACCAGTGGCGTATGGTGTACAACTGTGAAAGGCCACATGAAGCGCTGAACATGGAGGTACCAGCCAGCCTTTATCAAGTCAGCCAGCGTCCGTTCAGAGAAAATCCAGAAGAGATACAGTATGCTCCAGATGATATAGTGCGCAAGGTACAGGCGGGAGGAATAATCTCGGTTAGCGGAAGTGAGTATAAGATACCCAAAGCCTTCAGAGGAGAACCAGTCGCCCTGCGACCTAAACCACAGGAGGATGGAATTATGGATGTCTTCTATTGCAGACAAAGAATTGCACATATTAACTTGAAAACAAGCTACCTTGGTGTATAATAGTGTTACCCATGTGTCCGAACACCTGTTACCCTTGTCTCCGGTCTGTACACGGGGAGAGGAGCAAGGTGAGGGGGTGTTTCAAACTGTAACCGATGTCTCCGAACCTGTGTTACGTATGTCCTCGGTCTGTACATAGCTTTGTAGGTCGGGCTGGCGTGAGCCTGCCCGACAAGACGATTGAGCCTCGTGTCGGGTAGCTCGCCTTTGGCTCACAACCCGACCCACTCGCAATTCATCTCTTTCAAATGCCTCTCCTCAGTGTGACCCCATCCAATCGTGTAAACTTCCCTCTGCACCCAGTTCATGTAGCTTGAATGTGTCCATTCCTCAGGTCTGGATACATAGCCATGTCTGACGGGATTGTAGTGGATGTAATCCAGATGCCTCTTGAAATCGTCATCATTACGAATAACATGATCCCAGAATCTGCCTTGCCAGAAGCTGAAGTTTGTGGAAATGCGGTTTCTCTTCTTGAAGTTATCGGTGAATCGCTTCTTGAAGGAAGCCACCACCTGAGAGAAGTTGCAACGAATCGGCCTGAGCAAAAGATGGCAGTGATCGGGAAGTATGACTGACGCCGCTAAGTCAAAAGGGAACCTCGCCTTGGTCTTTTCCAGCACCTCTTCGAACAGTATGACGTTCCTCTCGTTTGAGAAATACGGAGTTCTGTTCCGGGTGGCGGCGACAATGAACACGGTTGAATCAGGTATGTAATAACGTCGATAATTCATGGTTATGGTTGGAACCCAATAAGGTGCATGACAGCTCTTTAATCTCTCAAAGCTTTTTCCACTAATTCGTGAACCATAAATCTCACCAACAATGGTTGAGCGCGAAGATCTCGATAGTCGTTTTTCAAGTGCTCTGCCCACTCGATGAGTCTGCCGTGATATTCGTGCAAATGTAAGTGTGGTCCAAACGCTACCTCGAAAAATTCATTCATTACGTCAAACCTTCTTGTGACCACCTCGCCTTGACTACACTTTTCGAAATAGTCTGCGATTTGGCTTAGCGTCCTCATGTCACCACAGTGATACAGTCTAATTACCTTCACAATCTTACCATTCATATCAAAGCGAAAAGAATAGAAATCGTAATCTTGGGGTAGTAAAAACCTTGTATACTTGTTTCTTATCCCCCGCCATATTCCTTCGAAAGGAATGCTTCCCATACAGATTACTATATCGGGTCTTAATATCTGTATTTCTTCCATTGTGAATTCGGTACAATTTCTGATCATTCTGTCAGTGGGATTTCCTTTGTTCTGATCAGAGGAGCATTTCACGAAATTAGAGAAAGAAATGAAATCTCGTATTCTTTCATCATCAATTTCTATTTTCTTCAGAGATTTGAAAATGATCTGGCAAATTCTTTTGAAATCATCTAGAGGCCCGTACCAGTTCGCTGGCGCATTGCGTAAACACTGACGTGCATTGTTAAAGGAACAGCCTTCCACTGCTTTAAGGTTTTGATTGATGGCCAGGCAAAATATCCTGGGATCTGCGACTGCATATCTCGGTCCGATATGGGTCAAAGGCGATGGGAAGAACCCCCTTCTCTAAGCAAGGTCCTCCTGGGGCCGCAGACTTCTTCACTTGGATTCTTAAAGCAATCTCTTCCTTCGAATAGGGCGGTTATTTCATCGTCGAGTTTCGATCTTTCCATCCTGCTTCCTGTGTGATCCGTTCTTAGTGGTCGGGCTGGCGTGAGCCTCGTGTCGGGTAGCTCGCCTCTGGCTCGCAACCCGACCTACTCAGAAAACTTCATCAGTGTTCGCAGAAATCTCTCCCTGCACGCCACGCATACCAGCCAGTTTCTCTTCAAATAGACCTCCTCCTCCAATTCCTCTTCCGTCATCCCCGATGTCTGCTCCAGGAT
>CAYFQZ010000166.1:0-4749 GCA_964345305.1 uncultured Ignavibacteria bacterium
AATCGGCGGGGCGTATCACTTTCTCTGTATTATCCCCGTTACCAGGGACAAAAGGTTGCAAGTGCCTCAAACGTGGCACAATTGACCTACATCTTGGAGCCTTTTGGCTCTTCCGCGGCTGCCTTTTTCTGTTCAAGCTTCATACCGCACTTGGAGCACTTGTCCGGCTTGTCGGACAGCTCCTTCGGGTGCATGGGGCACACATAGGTCAGCATTTCCGATTGCTCGCTCTCGGCCTTGTGCACCGTCCGCATCTCCAGCTTCATGCCGCATTCCGGGCATTTGCCAGCCTTGTCTGATACCACCTCAGAGTGCATGGGGCAGAAGTATTCGTCCTGAAGCTGGGCCGACAGGTAGATCTCGTCTTTGCTCATCATGGTCTTCTGCAATTCCTTGCCGCAGCATTTGCCGGCTTTGGGCGAGACGCACGGGTGAGGACATTCCTTCTTGGCACAGGCGTAAACCTCGTAGAAGTCGCCTTTCGTCAGCTTCATTCCGCATTCGGGGCACTTGCCCGATTTCTCCGACCTGATCTCAGGATGCATGGGGCAGGTGTACCGCTCCACCGTGGAGAAGGCTTTCAGATCCAGCGGCTGACCGACGTTCGATTCATCCTGTTTTGTTTCCTTCCCGGCCGCGGCTTTCAGCATCATGGGGCAGGTGGCTCCAGCCTCTTTGTGCTTGCAGGTTTTGCTGCACCCTTTGTTTCCGCAGGCGAAAACTGCCTGAGCGCTGAGGATCAGGGCAAAAGACATAACGGCCAGCAAAGTTATGATAAAGATTCTGTTTCTCGTCTTGAGTGGATTAAACATCGTTTCTCCCTTCTTTCAATGAAAACACTTCCTCTGAGTTCTGTACTGTTGCGTTGGCGGAGAATTCAAATCATCCGTCCATTCCACGTTTCTGGATGTCGAATCTGTTTACATCGGTCACCTCCCCTGATTTCTATAGTATACGCTTGGACAAATCTGACTGATTGTTCTGCCCCATAACAGCAGCCTCGATCGAACGGTAGGTTGACCATTACATAATGAGCCTCCGGGAGCTAACTTGTTTATTTTCATAATGCTCCTCTTATCTCCTTCGAACTCCAGCCTTTGACAATCGCATAGAAGGTTAAGTCTATTATCCAGCCCAACCGGCTGGAGCTAATTAGGCCACCCACGGTGAAGGAGGCCTTGCCCAGAGATATGCCTATACTGAAACGTTTGACGGTCATGAGTCTGCATCTCTTCAGGCCTTCTTTCATCAAAACATAAGACGAGATCCCACCAGGGCACCGATGCCTCGTTGAAGCTGAGACCCGTTTTGGTTCTGCCACACCGGTATCTGGATCAGCGTCTCCAGAATAAGCCAGGATGTGGAACGTTTGAAGCCGGGTGACAGGTACAGAACTGACTCTCCGGTATTCGGCACCTTCTGCCCGTTCGTTCTGTCCGCCCCGGTGTTCCTGTAGGAGCACTCCAAGACAGGCGCCAGCGCAACCTGCGCTCTTTCGCCGACGCTGAACTGGCGGGCCAGAGCCCAATCCAAAGAAAGCTCCTCCCCCGGGTCTGGGTTTTGACTGGCTTTTCCCGCAAAACCATTCCACGCATAACCGAGATTGAAGTCTGTGGCCCAAGGTCCACTGCGCCCTGAGATGTACAGGCCCGTATTCAAATCCCAGGTTTCCGAGCCAAAATCGTCAGTTCCGGTCGGAAGTTCCAAACCGAGGGTAGGAGCAATACCGAGGGTGTACCGGGACGTGTTGATCCTGTAAGCTCTGTACTTGGCGAGAACGAACAGATCGCCGAAGCCGGTGTTCCTATCGGTGGCGCTCATCATGGTCATCTCCTGGTACATCAACATTTGTCTGACCATAAGGGTCAGATTCGGCTTGAGCCCGTAGGCTAAAACCACAGGAAACGCAATGCGGCTCATTTCTCTGCCTGTGCCTGCGGGGTCATCGCCGCGCTGCATGTAGCGCGCCTGGGTCCTGACAATCCAACGATCCTGTGCCGGAGTCAGCCCGGCATCAACGCTGATTCCGCCGGCGAGAGCGTCCGCTGCCGACAAGGCGCAGATGCAAAGCGCGCAGATTGTGATGATCAAAGATGGGTTTCTCACTGCTCATTCCTCCTCTCGCGCTACTGGATGCGCTTGCCGGGGGTGAAGTTGGCTTGCAGGATTGCGTCGTAGATGTCTTGGTCATTCAGTTCGCTACCCTGCCGCACCATTACGGTCAACCTTTGCTGCTCCCAGTTGGCTTCGGCCTGTTCAACTCCAGGGACCTTCTTCACCAGCTTCTCCACGGCCCCGTGGCAGCCGGGACAATCCATCCCGAAAACTTCGTAGATCCTGACATTGCGGCCTCCGTCGGCAGCTTCGCTGACGAGATTGCGATTGGCCCTAGTGCAACTTCCTCCAATAGCCAACAGCCACAACAAACTCAAAACCAAAACGGTGTATCGCTTCATTTCAAACCTCCTCTTTGTCTGTCACGTTGAATCGGAGACCACCGGAACTGCTGCAGGTCGTGCCATAGAAAAACAAGCATTCAACTCTCGAACGGATCTCATGCCTGCTTGGGCTATCTGAGGCGCAGCCAGGGTGAGTCTCGGAACTTCTTGATTGTCATCGGGATAGACCAAGCCTTTCATGCTCACCTACCTGCCGGAGCATCTTCGAGAACGACCCCCAGTTCCCGGAACTTGTTCAGGTACTTTTCTGGGTCCATACGGAACGACCGCCTGCTATTGTCACAACAGAAGTATATCCGCTTCCCTTCATGGTCCGCATAGACGGCCCGGTTGACCGGTTTGCCCGAGATCGCGTCTGTCGTTTGAGTTTTCGAGGCTTGAGATCCTGCATCCTTTGGTGCAGCTTGCTCTGCCTCTCCAGGACTTTTCTCTGCTTTCTCGCAGGAAACATTCACGATTCCCACTCCAAGCAACCATAGCATCAAGACTGCCCAGAGTACTTTATGCATTTCCTACCTCCTCCTGATGTAAAGTGTGTTGAAACCGTCGCGCGGGCATCATGCGCTGGCATTCAATATGTATAGACTGCTGATGCCCAGAGCCAAACCGAGCCCCTTCGAAAATGACACTCCTTCCTTGAAAACGATGATTCCCACTGCTGACATAATCAGTACACCGCCCACCAGGACGGCCGGTCCAGCAATGGACAGATTGCCGCCTAGTCTGAAAATGGCGAAATACAGAACCGTCCCAGCCCCAACGCAAACCCCGGCCAGAACGGAAAACAGAATTCCGTCCTTGGTGAAACTAAAGGAATTCGTTCCCTTGAAACCCAAAAAGATGATGTAGGTCAGAATTAGGAATGCTCCGGTGAATTCCAGCACCAACCCACCAAACTGATCGGTAACCTTTCCCGCGGCCGATTTCGTGAACACATTGTGAAGTCCGTACAGCACCGCGGCGAAGAGAGTGGCAATCTTCCAAGATTCCATAAGAGTCTCCTTCATTTTTGCCGGTCAGAAAGTCCGCCCGACTGAATATGGGCGAACCCCGATTCCACACATTCAACTGACTTTCACATTGCGGACCTCCTTACCCTAAGTGGATTCGGTGTCTTGACTTACTGTCGCCCGTATCTGACCCCAGCCTTTCACGATGGCGCAGACGGCCAAGATTCTTATCAGCGTCAAAACGGTTGAGCTTATCAATCCTCCGATCATGGGGGAGGCCATCCGTTTCATCACCTAGGAGCCGGTGCGGTTTCTGTTCATCAGGGGCAGCGGGCTTATCGACAGAAATCAGAGTGCGTCTTCGCCTTTCTCTCCGGTGCGAATCTTAATCGCTTCCTCAACCGGGGATACGAAAATCATTTCGTCGCCTTTATACCCCGTGCGCGCCTTGTCTGAAATAACCCCCACCAGGCGAACCACATCTTTATCGGAGCAGACTACCTCCACCTTGGCCATGGCCGGGTACAACTTGGTGACGTCCTGCGTTGCAGCAAAGTAGTTGGGATCGTACCCGTAGCCTACCGGGTGCACTGTCGTCACGGTGATCCCAGGGGCCTTCGCGTTCTCTAATGCCTCCACAGTTCTTCTTACAGAATCTCTCCTGATATATGCCCTTATCTCTTTCATGTTCACTCCCGTCCATAAGAGTTGTATCCTTCAGAGCAGTTCATTCCTTCGCTGCGTCGTATAAGTTCATAGTCAATGGCGGGTTCAACATGGCTCTGGATCATTATTCAACTATTAGTCTACCCTTCATCATTCCCATGCCGCAGGTGAAGGAGTATTCACCTCGTTTCTCAGGGACAAAATGCACCGAGGTGGTCCGAAAGGCGGGCAGGGGCTTTCGGATGTTAAAATCGCCGAACACAATAGTATCTGAACATTCGGCAGTTTCGTCTCGATAGAAATCAATTCTCACCGGAATGCCTTTCCTCACCACGATCACATCCGGCGAGTAGCCACCTTTGACGATCACTTTCACCTGCTGAATTCCTCCGGTTTCCGTCCGGGCCTGGGTAGTCTTGCGTTTTGAGAAGAAGAAATACCAGTTGACAAGAATGATGAGCAAAACGCCGAAGACCGTAACTGAAATTTGTGCTTGCATGAAACCAACCTCACCTTAAGACGTGAACTTAAACCTTCGCAATCTGAGCGAATTGGATACCACCGAAACTGAACTGAAGGCCATGGCAGCCGAGGCAATGATGGGATTCAAGAGAATGCCAAAGAAAGGATAGAGGACTCCGGCAGCGACGGGAATGCCAGCGGTGTTGTAGAAG
>CAYFQZ010000167.1:0-3293 GCA_964345305.1 uncultured Ignavibacteria bacterium
ACGGGGATACAGGGGAGAGGTCTCTTTTCAGGGAAGGAGGGATCCAGTGCTAAAGCTACAAGCTTTATTTCTCCGTCCGGCGTTGCTTGTTGCGGTTATCCTCTGCTCGGGGCCTTCGAGCTTAGCCGTAACCGGTGACGTTGAGGAATCTTTCTCGTCTCCCGGCCCCTGCCCCACCGGTCTGACCTTTGACGGGAAGTACCTGTGGAACTGTGACCGCAAGACGGACATGATCTATAAGATCGATCCAAAGGATGGCAGGACGGTCGATTCTCTTCCATCACCGGGATATAGGCCGCTGGGTTTGACCTGGGATGGGAAATATCTGTGGAACCTGGATGCGGCAGAGGAGCAGTACTTCATTTATCAGATCGATCCCAAGAGCGGTCTTGCGATCAAGACGCTGTGGGCTCCCTGTGATCGACCCGAGGGTCTGGCCTGGGATGGTGAGTTTCTCTGGATCGTGGACGACGGGGAAAACAAGATTCATCAGATAAGCACCGAGGACGGAACCACCATCAACAGCATCCCCGCGCCCACCCCGGCGCGCACTTGTTATCCTTGTGGTCTGGCACACGACGGAACCTACCTGTGGGTCACTGATCGAATTAGCGACATGATATATATGATTACCCCGGATAAGGGAGAGGTGATTCTGGCTTTTGACGCGCCCGGAGAATATGCTCGTGGTCTCGCTTGGGACGGAAAGAACCTGTGGAATGTGGATTATCAAGCGGATGAAATATACAAGATAAAGATACACGACGACCAGACCTACTCTCGAACCGAAGAGAAGGAGGAATTCTTGGAGTATACCAACCAGGTCAGAAACTACGGCCCGGGTGTGGTAAAGGATATCGACATCTACCTGGCTGTTCCGGAGAATCTTCCCAATCAAGAACTGCTCTCGGAGATCGAATATTTCCCCCAACCGACCGATTTCCTGACGGATAAGTGGGGGCAGAAAGTTGCGCATTACAGATTCCAGGACGTAGCGAGTGGCAAATCTGTCTTGGCGGGCATGAAAGTCAAGGCCAAGCTGTATCAGGTGAGATACTTCATCTTCCCGGAGAAAGTGGGAGAGCTGAAGGAGATACCCAAAGAAATCACACAGAAGTTTCTGGCCGACGACACCAAGTTTTCCATAAACGATCCTTTCATCCAGAGCTCCACCAAAGCGGCAGTGGGAGACGAAACCAATCCCTACTGGATTGCCAGGAGGATTTTCAATTATATCATCGATAGAATAGAGTATGAGCGGGTGGGCGGATGGAACATAGCACCCACCGTACTTGAGAGAGGGACCGGCTCCTGCTCGGAGTACAGCTTTGTCTACATCGCCATGTGTCGGGCCGCCGGTTTGCCTGCCAGATACGTTGGATCGGTGGTGATACGAGGCGATGATGCCTCCGACGATGAAGTGTTCCACCGCTGGGTAGAGGTCTATCTTCCCAACTACGGATGGATACCGGTCGATCCTTCAGGCGGAGACTATCCCGCACCCGCCCAGCAGGCAAAGGCCATCGGCAATCTGCGAAACCGTTTCCTGATCACCACCACGGGCGGTGGTGGTTCTGAATACCTGGAATGGGGATACAATTCCAACGAGAAATGGACCTCGCTAGGCAAGTGCAAGGTTTACGCGGAGCATATAGGGGAGTGGTCGCCGTTGAAGACAGCCGAGGAAACCGCGTCGACGGATGAAACGGATTGAGCGGATGGCCCTTGTAGGGGTCGCATTCATGCGACCCGTCTGTTTCTGATGCTTCGGCAGTTGGAATTGCCGAAGCCCTAAACCATGAGCAGATGGCGCAACATATACCTGGACAACGTTGCTTACTTCTTCACCGCTACCGTAGTAAACTACACTCCTGTCTTGCGTGATCCCAGCGTGAAAAAACTCATAGTTCACTTACTGGATTTCTATCGCAGGGAATATGCCACGAAGATCAACGCCTACGTGATTATGCCAGAGCACATACACTTGATAATTCGGTCAGAGTCGGGAAGCTCCGTTAGGAGGTTCATTCAGCACCTGATACGTAAGACTTCGCGGAAGATTGTAGCTGACACCGAGTCTCTGCTTGCCGACGAATCAAAGATGACAGAAGCAGAAGCGAGACTGGCCGTTTTCTGCAAATGTGCAAGAGGGGAAGCTGTTCATAGAGTTTGGAAGGAGAGAGCGAGAGGCGAACCGATTTATTCCGACAAGGTCATGAAACAGAAGTTGGATTACATTCATATGAATCCGGTTAAAAGGGGTTTGGTGAAAAACCCTGAGGACTACCCCTACTCCAGTTTCAGGAATTACTATTTGAATGATCATTCGGTAATTGAGGTAGACTATGTCGACGTTTTGAGCATCGGCATTTCCTAATGCCGATGCATCAAAAACGGATTAGGACGGCGGGGTCAACGGATTAAGCGGATGCAACGGATGGTGAGTGTGCGTAGGGGTCGCATTTATGCGACCCGTCTGGTTGGGCTGGGGCTGAACCCCATGACGGACAGGGGTACAACCCCTATCCGATCTAAGAAATGGCGTCAACGGATGAAACGCCCAGACTGGCGCCCCCAGACGGGCCCGTATGGGCGTCCGGGCGGATTAAGCGGATAGACCAGCGGGTCGGTCAACGGAGGGAACGAATTTAGCGGACGGTGTTTGTGGGGGTCGCATTTATGCGACCCGTCTGGTTGGGCTGGGGCTGAACCCCATGACGGACAGGGGTGCAACCCCTGTCCGATCTAGGAGGGCTCGCATTCATGCGGCCCCGCCTCTGGCGGGATGTGCCCACCCGCGGGTTCGATAAATCGAACCCCTACGATTCTCCGATCCGCTGTCGTATATCTCTTGGGTTCACTGTGAACAGTGAACCGTGAACAGTTAACCGAAAACCCCGGGGGCGACCAGGTTTCGACGGAGGTAGTGGGAGAAGATAAGCGTGCCGAGGTGCCCAGTTCCCTCGTTAATCCAATTGGGATACAAATTTAAGTGCAGACTATTCATATGCACTGGCTGCCTAATTAGAGGCAGCTCGTCTGCTCCGGGCTTGTTTGTTGGCCCGGAAACAGGCGTCGACTTAAACAAGCTGGCCTGATCTTTTGCTCAGGGAGATCGGGCGAGATTTCACTGAGATAGCGAAAGGGAAAACCTGCCGGCTGGTGTTTTCTTTTGCGAAGAAGGAATAAACCGGCTACGCACGTAGAAAGTCTTTGTCTCGTGCCTTCGGACGGGGGTTCGATTCCCCCCGCCTCCATTAGAGACCCTCGCGGGCCGAGCCAGTTATAAGTTG
>CAYFQZ010000168.1:0-6445 GCA_964345305.1 uncultured Ignavibacteria bacterium
GGACAGGTGTAGACCTCGTCGGCGTAATGTGCCTTCTTATCCGGCGTCAGATTCAGGTTCTCGACTTCTCCTGGCACGTGTTCGTGACCTTCTTCTTCCATGACCTCGGAAACCGGCTCCTCCTGCTGACGGAGGTGTTCCTCTTCTTTCATCTCAGCAGTCGGATGTTCGTGAGCTTCCGCTGGAGCTTCCATCTTCGCCTTGATCATCTTCTGGATGGCCTCTTGAGTCTTGCTTTCGGAATCGAGCATGAACTGCCCAGAGGCCACGATCATCTCACCGGGAAATAGCCCCTTGGTTACCTCTACCACGTCCCCTTCACCGCTGGCTCCAGTGGTGATTTCCCGGGGAGCGTACTTGCCTTCGCCCATATCCACGAAAACTATCTCCCTTTTTCCCGAGTGAATCACCGACTCTTCGGGAATCAGAATCCTCTCACCGGACAACTCGGAACGGATCACTACATTGGCATACATCTCCAGCTTGAGGCGGTATCCAGGATTGGGGAACTGAAGACGAAGTTTCACGTCGCGGGTCTTCTGATCCAGGTAGGGATATATGTAGGTCACCTTCCCCGCGAAGGATTCGCCGGGAAAGTAAGGCAGGTCCATTTCTGCCTCCTGTCCCAAGTGTATATAGGGGAGGTCAGATTCATAGATGTGCGCCAAGACCCAAACCGTGGAGAGATCGGCAATGCGGAAGAGGTCTGATCCTGCTTTCACGTTTGCTCCCTCCACCGCGTTCTTGTGAAGGACGACTCCGGTGGCGGGCGAATGCAGAGTCAGCGTCTTTTTGATCTCTCCGTTTTTCTCCAAGTTCTGGATTTGAGCTTCATCGATGTCCCAGTACTCCAGCCTCTTCCTGGTAGAGTTAAGCAGGTCCAGGGCTCCCTGCCTGGCATCCTGATACGGGCTATCCTTGAGTTCGGAGTAGCTTCTCAGAGCTGCGAGATATTCTTCCTGAGTAGTCACCAGATCAGGCGAGTATATTTCCAGAAGCGGCTCCCCTTTTTGCACCGTCTCCCCGGTGGCATTCACGTGCAGTTTCTCTATCCAGCCGCCGACCTTGGCGTTTATAATGTAAAGGTTCTCCTCATCGTAATCCACGTGCCCCACGGTGCGTATCGTTCTGATCAACTTTCCGGTTTTGACCGGGGCCGTTCGAAGCCCCATGTTTTGAACCGTGACAGGATCAATGGATATGGCACCCTCGGCGATCTCGTCCTCATACACCGGAACCAGATCCATCCCCATAGGCGATTTGCCCGGTTTATCCGAGATGTAGGTGGGGTCCATGGGCGCCCGCCAGTATTTCACCTTGCGCTCTCCGTTAGGCTTGGCAGCCTCAGTGGAGACACCGGCAATGGGGGTCAACTTCATTCCGCAAATGGGACAATTCCCCGGCTCGTCCCTGATAATGTCCGGATGCATGCCGCAGGAATAAAGCTGCTGGCCTGCTGCCGCCTGGCCTTCGGCGGTTTCGTCCGGGCCCGACGGCCTGGTCCCGATCAGAAGACCTCCCGCGATGCCCATGCCCAAAGCGACGATCACCGCCGGGATGATCACCCACGATTTAAGTCTCTTCTCCGACATGGCTCACCCTCCTTGCTCAAGCAATGATCTTCCTACCATCTCCTCCAGCCTGGCGACGGTGATGAAATAGGAACTCAAGGCTTGATGATAGGCTATCTCATAGTTATACAGGGTCACCTGATTGTTCAAAAGGGTCAGGAAATCCACCTTGTCGACCTGGTAGGCCGATCGGGCCGATTCCAGCGACTGTCTGGCCTGCGGCAGAATGGCAGTCTGGTAAAGCCGTATTTCCTCTTGATATCTGACCAGAGAATAGAAGAGTCTGGAGACACCAAGTCTCAAAGTGTTTTCCCGACTGTCAAGTGTGCGTCGAGCCGACTCCAATTCCAGCTCTTTCTGCTGTACTTTACTCTTCTGCTTGGACCAAAAGTAAAGCGGGATATTTATCCCTGCCGAGGCAGAGAAGAAGTCCACCCCCCGCACCGGATCCATCATCACCTCTTCCCGCAGGCGGTAGCTGACGGAGAAGGTGAAATCCGGCAGGTACTCCCGCCGCGCCAGGCGATGCGCGGATTGGGCCGCCTTGACCGAGAAGCCCGTGCCCTTCAAGGCGGGATTGGTAGCCAGCGCCAGGCTCTGCAGTTCCTCCTCCGAGTACTCCAGCTCCCTAAAACTTGGCTCCCCTACCTCTCCCAGTCGATTCTGGGGCTCCCGGTCCAGCAGGATATTTATTTTGGCCCGAGTCAGGCTCCTCATCTCCCCGAGAGAGATGAGCCGGTCCGTCATCTTCGATACCTCTACCTGGGCTTTGAGCGCATCCTGCTGGATTCCCTTTCCCACCGAGTACCTGGCGGACGCTATCTGTGCAAAATCCTGAAGCAGCGCCTTGTTCTTTTGAGTTATCTCAATGGATCTCTGCAGCAGGTAAAGCTGGTAGTAATTATGCTTCAGCTCCGCCACCACGAAGTCTCTGGCCGATTCATATTCAGATTCCGCTTTGCGAGCCATGTCGCGGGCAACGTTCTTCTTCAGCCCGAGCTTACCCGGAAACGGGATTTTCTGGCTGAGCATGAGCTCAGTCCCGCTCATGGGCGTCCGATCCATTGCCCAAGAATCGGTGGGCACATTGGAGAATGCCACCTTGAACATCGGGTCGGGAAGAGACCCAGCCTGGGGCACCTT
The DNA here is from genome assembly GCA_964345305.1 of uncultured Ignavibacteria bacterium. Classification (GTDB taxonomy): domain Bacteria; phylum Zixibacteria; class MSB-5A5; order MSB-5A5; family SM1-73; genus SM23-73-3. Next base: position 2,715 of record CAYFQZ010000168.1, read on the forward strand.
TGCGTCAAAAGACTGGTAGCGCAGCCTGGCAGCCTGCAGGTCGGGATTGACCCGTAAGGCCTCCTGGATAAGAGAGTCCAAGACCAGCTCTTGCGCCGCAGCGGGCGGCCCCAGTAAGACCAGCATAATCAGGCCCGCAGCCAGACCATGCAAGAAAAGGAATTTTCTCAATTTGACCTCCCCGAGTGAAAATTGAAACGTTCGCACCCCAAGAATGGATTGTCAATCGGCTGGTGTAAAGGCCGCCGATCTGACGCAGGAAAGATACAATTGACCCTTGCGGGCGCGCAAGCGATTAATTACGGACGAATTTCACTCAGGGGTCTAAATGAGAAAGGATGAGTGCAGGATATACAAAGGTTGGTCTCTGGATGGCAGACAAGAGCAGTGTGAGTGCCAGCCGCCGATCCAAGTCTCATCAGCTGACTGTGGCTGGGGTGCTACAGATGAAAGTGGAAGGTCATCTGATCTGCCGTCGAGATGGGGAGGAGTGACTGCCTGCGAATTTTGCGCTTCCTGCCGTTCTTCCATCTCGCAGGCGCATTCATCGCCACTCTGGTGATCCTCCGCCGCGTGGGACGCGGCCTGCAGGCAACAGCAGCAGGTGCAACACAAATCCTCCGCCTGGCTTGCTTTCTCGCAGGCCCCCGAAGGCACACTGACGATCAGCAAGAGAAATGGCATCAGCAGCGATAGGAGTTTAACTGACCTTTCTCGTATCATCTTCGGCAACCCAATTCGGATGTGGAAAATCAGTCTAGGTTTCCCAATCGATCTTACACTAATTACGACAAACCTTATCCTGTTCGTTTGAGAACCGTTTGAATCTCGCGGCCGAATTTTGCACATTTGGCCGGAGTGCAGTGAAAACGATAGCGAGAGATTCGTCTGAAATCCGACTCGGGTGCCGACATTCTTTCCCGGGCGGAGCTGGGTGGACGACTGAGATGATAAGAAAGGGGAGCGGGTGTCTGAAAAAGGGGGGTAAAAGGGGGGGCAAATAAGGGAAACTTCAGACGGCCCGCTCCCGGACTTATGAGAAATGCTTTATTTATCTCACAGGTTCCCCGTCACCTCCAGGGGGCTGGTCCTCCCTTGAACAGATAATTGAGTATAAACACAACATCCGCCAAATCTATTTGACCATCGCTGTTGGCATCTCCGGCGTCATAAGGATCGGGAAAGGCTCCATTCCTGAAGAGATAATTGAGCAGGAACACGGCATCCGCCAGATCGATCAGGCCGTCTCCGTTCGCGTCTCCTCGCATGAATTCCGGCGGCACCACTGCAGTCTGCACCATGCTCCAGGCTCCCCACTGGTCCTGTTGATCCTTTGCCCTTACCTTGTAGTCAAAACTCCCTTCTTCTTGCTCGGTTATCTGGTAAAAGGTATCGGCTATGGCGTCAGACAAGGAAACGAAGCTTGTATATCTCTCGAACGGATAGATGTCGTCCGCATAGAATCCTTCCTGGATTACATAGTGGTCCGTGACGTAACGCAGGCGGAGATAGATATCCTCTCCCACATAATCGCCCAGATCGAATTTCCCCAAGACCCATCCTGCGGAACAACTGGTGATCCCGTGCCCCAGATTGAAACCGTTAGGATTGCTGTCCCTGGTGATGTTCCCCCGGATGGGGAAGAAACTGGCCCCTCCGTTGGTGGAAACCTCCACGTAAGCATAATCCCAGCCGCTTTGAATGCTATACCAGCACCACATCATAAGTGTATCTCCGGGCTGCACCTTGATACCGGAAAGTGAGGTTACTTCATTTCGCAATCCGTTGCCCTGTCCGGAATAGAAACTGTGCGAGGGAGAATGACTTCTGGCTGTGGAAACGGAAAATCCGTCCAGCTCCCAGTCCGAATACCCGCTCTCCACGTCGAAAGTCAACCTCTCTAATCCGGTCATCTCCACTAACTCGTAGACAGAAGCCGGATTCAGCGTATCCCCGTGCGACCAAAAGATATCGTAGTCTGATGTGTCCGAGTCTATGGGTGCCAGGGTCGGGGCGTGTGGAGCAAGGATCTTGCGCGGATTGTCTGCCAGCTCCGCCCAAAGTAGATTAGACTGAAGCTGTGACTGGCAGAGACTATCTATTCTGGAAGCAGGCGGCCAGAATCCATCGCTGTCAGCTCCGATTTCCGGAGCTATCGCCACGATCCCCAGCTCCGCGTATTGCCAGTCAAACGCATTGCCGTTACTCGACATGTACATCGCTTCCCATACCATGGACGGGGTATATCCGTTGAACACGGCCATGGATTCCGTTATGGCCACGAACAATTGGTGGTCCGGTGTATACAGGTAGTCGTAACCCCAGGGATAGAGCAGCCACTCCCCGTATGCATGATTGTTCATGCACATGGAAAAGTTTCTGGTCAGCATGAAGTCTCTTATGACCTGGGTGGCCGGCTCAGAGAATGGCTCCAATCCCCGATAACTGAGGTGTGAGCAATTGGGGTTGGAGCCGATATCGTTGTATCCCCACATATAGCCCCAGTTACAATTTAAGTCCACCCCCGAGTCTCCGTTGCAGGGGCGGCGGTTCTTCCGCCACATCCCGCCGCCACCGGGATAGGTATACTCATTGTAACAATAACCGTCAACGTTGAACACCGGTACGAACCATAACTCCCGGTCATCCACCAGGTGGGTAGCCTCAGGATCGCTTCCATAGTTGTCCAAGAGATACCACATGAAATACAATAGCACCTCCATGCCAGCCGGCTCACGCGCATGGATCAGGCTGTTATAAAATACCTCCGGCTCATCCTCATCCACACCCGGATTGTCGGAGATCTTGATGGCCCAGATCACGCTGTCCTCCAGAGTATGACCGATATCTATCTTGCTGGTGGTAATGGAAGGATAAAGAGCATGCATGGAGTCCAGAGCGACAATGACCTCACCGTAGGTATGATATCCGCCCATGTCCTTGGTCCGGTCCAATCTGCTCTGATAGAAAGCTGCCAAATCCTGGTGAATCACCTCCGCGTCAAATCCCCAAAGGCGAAGCTGATCCAACTCCTTTTGATCGGTTATAATGTCGATATACTCGCCGGCTTGAACGTGGGCAATATCCAACTGAAGACCGAGTATCTCCATCATCTGTGCACTGTCATCCAGATGGATTCTAACCTGCATCACCGGTTCAAGAGATGCATGTACCGCAACCGGAAGGACAGAAAACAGAAGAAAGGATGAAGTCAACAGTCTTGCAACTCTCATGGTCAGTTCTGTTTCCTATTTTTCGTTTTTCCGGATCGTGACGCAGCCCGAATGCACAAGCACTGGAATTCGCCACCGGGAAGTTTTGCTACTCGGAAAGAAAGTACCTCGCTGAACGAAATCTTGACCTTTCCCCTAATCTGAATATAAACCATGCATTAGATTTGTCAACCAAATACTTGGACCACCTTTCATGAGTATCAACAAGTCGTCATTTGCACAACAAACGCAACTCTCTTCCTATGGAATCGAAACTCCCTCCCTCTTGTGGTGGAGCACATAAAGCCGTTGGTCCATGAGGGGAAGAAATAGAATATGGCAATCAGCAGCAGGAAGCACATAATTCCTTTTCTCTGATCCCAATTTCACCAGCCTGCAAAGAGCGGGGTAAAGGCAAAAGGAGCAACGACATCGAGAGCGAGATTACTTTTCCCAAGATTCCCATCTTTTGTTCACCATTGCAGCTCAGAACGCGACGATCGGTTTGTCTGCATTGAG
>CAYFQZ010000169.1:0-9302 GCA_964345305.1 uncultured Ignavibacteria bacterium
CCCTTTCTTTTTGCCTCGTCAGCAAAGGGGACCAACTTCCTTATAGGGGAAGGGGGCATGTCAAGCGCCCTTCGAGAGGTCTTTCCCGAACTCATAGCGTCTCCTTATTTCTTGATACCGTCCCATTGCGACGAAACCAAACTAAACAAATGGTGGCATCTTGTCAAATCGAAAATCGCTCGGCCCTGTGCCTACAGATGGCCCGGGGGCCGCCCGTGACGGGGACAACGATTCAGTGGAAGTCTGACTCAAGGGCGGCTTAGCCTGTTTCCATCCTGTATCAATAAGGCTGCGTTCCGTGGAGACCGGGTCTTGGGCGGGCCGTCAAGAATCGTCAAGTTAGCCTGTCGCTCTGTAAAAGCCCGCTGTCGAGAACTCGAAGAGATGCCACGACGGAGCTGATACGCGGAGAGTTGGGCGGAGGCTTTGGCCCGGAAAGTTGGAACCTGTCGAGGAACCGTCTCTCCCCTGAGGAGAGGCGGATGCTGGACAGGATGAGTGCGCCTATCTTCGGGGGGTCATGGTTATCACCGGCAGGATCATCTCCTCCAGGGAGACGCCGCCATGCTGGAAGCTGTTTTTGTACTCCTTCTCGTACTCGCTGTATTTTGTGGGGTAGACGAAGTAATAGTCCTCTTTGGCTATGATGTAGGTGGTGGCGATGGTATAGCGGGGCAATCGATACTCCACGGGATCCTTGATCAAAAGCGCCTCTTTGGGATTACAGTTCAGGTTGTCTCCATACTTATATCTCAAATTGGTGGAAGTATCCCTCTTGCCCCGGGCTATGGTTCCGCGAGTTCCCCACACGCTTCCGTGATCGGTGGTCAAAACCAGGGTGCAGTCCTGTGTTGAGAGATACTGCAGGATCTTGAACAGGGAGGAGTGCAAGAACCACGGTCTGGTGAGCGACCGGTAGGCCGACTCATCAGGGGTCATTTCCTTCAGGATGTCCGACTGCGATCTGCCGTGGGCCAGGATGTCCAGGAAGTTGAAAACGACGGAGAGCAAAGGGGTGTTCCTGTACGAGGAGATCTTCTTGGCCAGCTGATCTCCTTCCCTGGCATCCAAGACCTTGACGTACTTGCTATCGGATTTGAGCCGGACTCCCATCTTCCTCAGCTGATCGTCAAGAAGCTGATGTTCGTACCTGTTTCGGCTGGAGTCGTCACGGGTTCCGGCTTTCCACAGCTCCGGATACTTGTGGGCCAGATCTGAAGGGAAAAGACCGCTGAACACGGCGTTGCGCGCGTAGGGGGTGGCGGTGGGCAGAATGGAGTAGTAATAATCCCTCTGGATGTGAAAATACTCGTCCAGAAGCGGCTCGATGGACATCCACTGGTCCAGCCGCATGCAATCCATCACGATGAAGACCGTCCGCATCCTGCGCGATAGACGGGGAAAGAGGTGCCTTTTGGCCACGTCAATGGAGAGAGGAGGAGCGTCCTTTGCGGCCAGCCACTTTGAGTAGATGCCCTCTACGTATTTTCCAAACTCAACGTTGCACTCCCTTCTTTGTCCTTGATGAGTCTGCCGCAAGTCCGCATCACCGAAGTTGTCTATCTCCAGATCCCATTCGGACAAGGTGCGGTGGATGTCGATCCACTCCGTCCAGCCCAGAGCTCCGAAAAGTGCGGATCTTATCTTGGAGGAGGCCCGGGCATAGTCCTGCGCCAACCTTTCCACCCTGATTCTCCTGGTGTCAAGAATCTTCTTGGCGGCGGAAAGTATCTGGCTGGGATTGACCGGCTTGGTGAGATAATCGTCTATCTTCCTGCCAATGGCCTGATCCATCAGGTTTTCCTCTTCGGATTTGGTCACCATTATCACCGGCAGATGGGGGCTTTTTTCCTTGATCTCTTCCAGGGTGGTCAAACCGTCCTTTCCCGGCATCATCTCATCCAGCAGGACCAGATCGAAGTCTCTGCTCTCCACCAGGGCCACCGCGTCATCTCCGTTGGATGCTCCGGTGACCTTGTAGCCCCGCCCCTCCAGGAATATTATGTGCGATTTGAGCTGATCAATCTCGTCATCCACCCACAGTATGTTCTTGATTTCTTCCTTCACGGATTTTGATCTCCTTGTTGGCTCCGCGCGCGGCAGCGGCTGTCGGATACGAAAGCCGGCTCGCACACTTTAACGGCAGCGGCCACTTTCTATATTATCAGATCCTCTCCTTCCATCTCCCCTGGCTTTTCTACGTGCATCAGACGCAGGATGGTAGGAGCCACGTCAGCCAGCCTTCCATCTTGTCGTAACCTCCCCTTGAAATCGTCCATGACCAGAGCAACGGGCACCCGATTGACGCTGTGGGCTGTGAAAACCTCCCCGTTTTCAGGGTCGGTCATCTTCTCCGCGTTGCCGTGATCCGAGGTTACCAGGGCTATGCCTTCGACCCCCTTGACTGCGGTTATGACCTGGCCCACGCACTTGTCCACCGCCTCGACAGCTTTAATGGCCGCGGAAAGAACTCCGGTATGGCCCACCATGTCCGGATTCGCGTAGTTAAGGAGGATGAAATCGTACTTATTGGATCTGATCTCCCCCACCGCCCTCTCCGTGACCTCAAATGCGCTCATCTCCGGCTTTAAATCATACGTGGCCACCTTGGGGGAGTGAACCAGGATCCTGTCTTCTCCGTCGAAAGGCTGCTCCACTCCGCCGTTGAAGAAGAAGGTGACATGCGCATATTTCTCCGTTTCCGCGATGCGAAGCTGCCTCTTGCCGTTCTTGCTGAGCACCTCCCCCAGGATGTTGTTCAGCCTCACTGGGGGGAAGGCGACCCGGCTTTCAAGTTCCTTGTCGTGAAGCGTCATGCTGATCAGGTCGATGCCCGGATTCTCAGGCCGGGAGAATTCTCTGAAATCCGGATCGGTCAATGCGTGGGAAAGCTCGCGGGCACGGTCTGCCCGGAAATTGAAGAATATCCCCACGTCTCCCTTTCGGATCCTTCCGTCATCGGGATTTCTGTCTGGGGTGATCACCGTGGGAATCATGAATTCGTCTGTGACATTGCGGCTATACGACTCTCTGATGGCACTGATCGCATCCTTTGCACGATTCCCTTTCCCGTGGACCATGGCCCGGTAGGCTTTTTCCACCCTGTCCCATCTCTTGTCCCTGTCCATGGCATAGTACCTGCCCGCCACCGTGGCCAATTGGCCCACGCCGAATTCCTTGAATTTGTCCAGCAGCTCTCGGACATAGCCTGCCCCTCCGGTGGGTGAGGTGTCCCGTCCGTCCAGGAACGCGTGCACAAAGACTCTCTTGACTCCCTTTTGCGCGGCCAACCTCAGCAAAGCATAGAGATGGTTGGGAGAACTGTGTACGCATCCGTCGGAGACCAGGCCCATCAGATGCAAACTCGAGTTTCGCTGCCTCACCTTCTCCATCCCTTCTATCAGTGCGCTATTCTCGAAAAACGTCTTTTCCTGGATGGCCTTATCGATCCGGGTGATCTCCTGGTACACGATCCTGCCGGCGCCCAGATTAAGATGCCCCACCTCGCTGTTACCCATCTGTCCCTCAGGCAGGCCCACGTCCAGCCCAGATGCGCCCAGGGTGGTGTAAGGGTACCTGGCAAAGATTTCATCAAGATTGGCCTTCGAGGCCAAGGCCACGGCATTTCCTTCTTCTCGAAGATCGAGCCCCAATCCATCCATGACCAGAAGCAGAATCATATGGCCTCACGATTTTGGTTTCTTGCCTCAATTCGTGCGCCGGCCGGTGCTCCCGGGCGACCGGATGCTCAGCGCCATGTGATACCAAACGACGAATCGAACTTCCCACAAAATGGTGCTGGGTCGCCGCGTTGGCAAGAGCTTTTTGCCCCTTCGGTGAAATGGGCCGCACATGCCGGGATTTCCGTAGACCGAAATATCGGCAAGGCGGGCCGCAGTGGTCAAACCGGTTGACTAGGGCCCAAAACAATACAGGTAGCCATCCTCCGAAGCCAGGTACACCTTTCCGTCATAATAGGCGGGGGAGGAAGAGATCATTCCCTTGGTTTGATATTTCCACAGGAGCTTTCCGGCGAAACGATCCAGAACGTAAAAACAACCGTCATAAGACCCGAAGAAGAGCTTATCGCCCACGGCAACCGGGGAGGAGCGAACCAGCCCTCCTGTTTCGAATCTCCACACCAGTTCGCCGCTTGCCTGATTCAGCGCATACATGAAGTAGTCGTTTGACCCGACATAAACCAGGTTGTCGGCCACCGCGGGAGAGGAGTACACGTCCGCCCCGGTCTTGAAGCTCCACTCGGGCGAACCATCCTTCAGATTCACGCCATACACCTCCCCGTTCGCCGAGCCGAAGAACACCCTTCCGTTCTTCACGGCCGGAGAGGAGTAAATGCCCTCTTTTGCGTCGAATGACCAGATCATCTGGCCGCCGTCACCGGTCAAAGCACGCAGGCTGCCGTCGGTCGATCCGAAGTAGATCACTTCGCCGCCCGCGCTGGCCGCAGGAGACTCGTGGCAGGCCGGAGTGGAAAGGACGGGAGCGGAAGTTTCGAATCTCCAAAGCTCCTCTCCGCTCCCTTGGTCCAGGGCCCAGAGAATGCCTGAGCTTGATCCCACAAAGATTTTGCCGCCACACAGCTGGGGAGACGAGGATACGTCTCCCACGCTTCTCTTCCACACTGCCTTCCCGGTCTCCATATCAAATCCAACCAGAGTTTCTTTTCCCCGCTGCAGCCCGAAGTAGACCCTGGAGCCAGCGCTGCTGGCTGAAGTGGAGACGGTCGACGCTGTCTTATGAACGCCCAGATGCTTTCCGGAAAGGGCGTCGAGGAAGTGCACCCTTTTGTCCGGGGCGCCGATTACCACAATCCTGCCCACGATGATAGGCGACGATTTCATAGGCTTGTGAAAGTCGTGCTTCCACAGAAGCTTGTTGGGCAGGACGGCTTGCGAAGACATACAGGCGGTGTTCTGATCGTCGCCCCGGAAGTGGCTCCAGCCGGGCAGGTCGAAGCGAACCGGGCCCTTAGATCTGAAGGCACTGGAACAGGATACCAGCGAAAGGGACACTAACAGGAGGCCAAACAGGTTTCCCCTCATCAGAAGTTCCATCCGAAGAAGAAGTCAAAATCCGTTCTCTTGCTGATTTTCCTGAAGTCAGTGGTCCGGGAGATGTCGAAGCGAAGAACCATGACGTAGCCCAGACTTATCCTGGCACCGATTCCGAAGCTTCCGTAAAGCTGGTCGAATTCTTCCTGCCAGGCATTCCCTGCGTCGAAGAACAGAGCACCCCTTATGGCGTGGAAGGCCATCTTTCCGAAGGGGAAGCCTATGGAAAGGTTGTCGATCAGAGGATACCTTAACTCGTTGTTTATAAGAATCAGGTGTCTTCCATAGAATGCCCTCCGGTCGTAGCCTCTCAAGGACCAGCTGCCTCCCAGATACAATCCCTGAGGCTCCTTTCCGTGCGAGGTGAAGCCCATGAACCTGAAGGCATAACAGCTGTTCTTTCTGATTCTGATATACTTTCTCAAATCGAAAAGAGCCAGCCTATTGTACGCTTCTCCGTCGTTCAGGTTCAGAGTCAGCCCCAGGGTGAGATTGAGCCTGGTTCCGTCGATAGGGCCCACGTAATCCCAGATGCTGGTGTCCAGAATCCAAGATAGATAGCCGGTGGAGAGAAACGCCTTTCTCTTTCTGTTCTCCAGGTAAAGGTCCCGATCGGACTGACGCAAAAAGAAGCTGGCGTCTATCCGTTTGAACTTGGACCAGGGATAGCTGGCCAGGGCCAGCCCTCCGTATTGTCTTTCGTCGTAGAAGCCTAGATCCTCATCGAAGTACTCGTCCTTGAGATGGTAAAGTCCGTACCCGTAATTAAGTCGATGGGCTCGGTTGACGTACGTTACGCCGAAATTGAAGCTGGAGAGAAAGTCGTCCGTAGACCTGGCATTGTTGCCCAGAAGGACGAAATACTGATGATTACCCAGCATGTCGGTAAAGGCCGCCTGAAATCCCCCTACGGTGCCGTAGACCGCATCGTAAGCTATCACCGACTGGGCGATGTCAAAGGAGAATCGATTCTTGTACTTGGCCGAGCCGCTCTGACGAGCCCCATCCAACCTCCTGGGTTTCCAGGAGGGATTGGCGGCGGATAGAAGTGCCGGCTTAGGCTCGGACGACGGCTCGGCGCCTCGAAGCTGCGTGCTGTCTAAGCTCGTCTTGTGTATCTGAAAGCTGTATCCCTCGTAGGCGCTGAAGAAAACCGTTCGGCCGTCCGGGGAGAAGCTGGGATCGAATGCTCCGGTCAGAAGAGAGGTGAGTCGGCTTATCTCGCAGGAGTCGCCCCCCGCGGTGAACGACAGCAAGTAAAGGTCGTACGAGCCGTTCCGGTCTGATGAGAAAACCAGTTGCCGCCCATCCGCAGACCAGTCCGGCGCCAGATCCTGGTGCCTTCCCCGGGTTAAGGCGATGATCTCGTTTTGCGGAAGGGTCAAGAGATAAAGGTTCAGACGCCCCTCGTTTCCCCCCGGGCCTCGATCGGAGACGAAAGCTATGCGCTCGCCGTCGGGTGACCAGCTGGGAGCTTTGTCCTCATAGATGTCGTGGGTAAGCCTGGTGAGAGATTGATTCTCCAGATGGTACAAGTACAGGTCGGAGTAACCGTCCTTGCTCACGCCGACGAAAATGAGTCTCTCCCCATCCGGCGACCAGCTGGGGGAGGAAAGCTCGATCAGCTCTGAGAAACTTCTGGTATGAACTATCTTTCTCTGCGGAATATCGTAAACGTGCAGCACATCCTTTTCGTTGCTTTTGGACGCAAAAGCTATCTTTCCGTCATGAGACACCTCGATCTTGCTCTTGAGCAAGTGAAGGGACTCAAATTGAGGAGATCTCTCTCCTTTGATCAAAGTGACCAGTTTCTCCCTCTCACCCTCGGGGGACATCATGAGGATGGAAGAATATCCCAGCCTGTTGGATTTGAAGACCACCCACTCCTCGTCCGACAGGAGAACCGGCTCCGGCTTTATGTTTATCCCGTCAAAGGTAAGTTGGGTGGAGGCCCGCGCGGGGAGATCTCGGTTCTGTATATCGGGGTAGTATTTCTTCTTCAGTGAATACTCCCATTCCTCCCACACCTCACTCAGCCTGCGGTTGAAAGTCAGCTCGAAGGCTTCTCTGAAGTTCTTTACCTTCCCATGGTTCTCAAAGAGCAGGCTTATCCTGTCATCTCCGTAAGTTTTTTCGAGATAAGAACAAAACGCCTCCCCGACCTTGTACATCAGATAGCTTCCGTGAATCTGGTAGATGTTCTCCAGCTTGACGAATCTGCCGGAGATGACAAGGTCTTTGATCATCATGTTTGCTTCGCTGTCACAATCTCCGGACCAATGCTCAGCCAGACCCTCTTCAAACCATAGAGGCAGGCCGCTGTAATTGTACCTGCGATGCGTTTTCATCACGTAGCGAATCTTGTGCGCAACGAAAGTGTGGACCATCTCGTGCCGGATGACCCGGGCAAAATCAGAGTAGGAACCGTCGAAGGGAATGACCATACGCCCCTTCATATATTCGGTAAAGCCGGCCACGCTCTCCGGCAGAAGGGAAGGGATGATGTTGGTCTGGGCAAAATAGTTGGGCGAGCTGTAGATGATTAAGGGAATCTTCTTCACTATGCGATGGTTGAACTTGTTCTCCAAAAACCGGTAGCTATCCTCCGCGCATCTGGCAGCTATCTGGGCAATCTCCTCCTCCTCGACGTGGAAATAGACCTCGAAATGCTGAGTGGTCAACACCCGCCAGTCAAAATCTGTGTACTGTATCTTGTTCTTGCCGAAGTAGTATTGAGCCTGCGCGGAGCCAGCCAGCATGAAAATAAAGGCTATCAGGAGGGCAGATCTCTTCATCTTATCTGAGGCACAAGTTCTGGCCTAAAAATCAATCTTCCAGGGTCACGGACCCGCTTCCGCTTTGCCATGTGATCGGTTGATCCGGCATGGCAGGCCAGTGTCTACCAGTATCTTGAGTGAAAGGCGCAGAGGAGGAATTCCGGTTCGCTCCAGGATTATAAGACCTTGCCCGCAGGAAAACGGTTGCTGGTCCTTTGTGGGAATAACCGTGGACTTCGACAGGTCGAAATCATGTTGGTTTCACCCGCAGCGCACACCCTTGCCCGGGTTTCACACTCAGCTCCCCGCCGTGGTTTTTCTCGGGTTACCGGCGGTACCGCCTTTGTCCTTGTTTCTTATCGCCTTCAGCGCCCGATCAGCCGCCTCCATCACCTTGTCTCTCACCAGAAGACCTCTGAGGCCTCCTCTCCTATGTGTTACGAATCTTTCGATCTCACTTGTTAGCCGGGGCGACCCGATTTTGGACAGCGCATTCAGACCGGCCACCCTGATCTCGTCCTTCTGTTTTGATGGCAGAGCGGATGTTGCCGGGCTGGTTTCCCAGAGCAGGTTCAGCAGGAAATCAGTCGATTCCTCTCCTCCGATCTTGCCCACGGCAGCGATGGCGGCCGGACCGTCCTTATGATTGTGTCTGATATGCTGCTTCAGGCGCTCAAGGCAGCTGCGGTCGCCGAGTGTTGCCAGCGAGGCGATGACGCGTGTGCGGATCTCATCATCCGGGTCGTCCAGAAGGGCCACCAGCGCTTCCACCGACTGCGGTTTGGCGATCTTCTCCAGGGCGCTGGTAACTTCCAGTCTCACCTTCCTGTCCGGATCCCGGCTCAGTTTGGAGAGGAGTTGAAGACTTCCCTCATCCGGGATGTTTCCCAGAACGTAAATGACGTTTCGCATCTTGTACCAGATCTCCTTCATCAGTGGCCCGTCTTGCCGCTTTCGTGCCAGGACGGCAGGATCGGACACCAGCGCAGAGAAGGCGGCCACGGAGCTTTTTCCCAGGCGGCTCATCACCCTCAGTGCGCTCATCCTGACGGCCCTCTCTCTCGCCGTGAAGGTATCCAGAAGCTTGTGCGCTACCTTATCTCCGTCCAATGACTCTAAGATCCTTTCCACAATCTTCACATCCTGGGGGTCAAGGCCTTTTTTTAGACTGGAGATGAGGATGTCGAGAGCAGAATCGTCGCTGACCGCACGAACGAAATCTTCAACTGCCTGCTTGACGTCTGGAGAAGCGGACGCAGCCTCGTTCAGGTGGTTTCTTAACTGCACTAGCTGCTGGTGTGCCTCCCCGAACTTCCCCCGCCGAATGGTCTCCAGGAATATCTTCCTCAGGGAGCCACAGCAGTCCCTTAGAAAGCCGGACGTGCGGGGCTGGTCCTTCAACTTCTGACACAGGCGTTCCCTGAGGGACTCCAATATTGAATGTTCCTTGCTC
>CAYFQZ010000170.1:0-1599 GCA_964345305.1 uncultured Ignavibacteria bacterium
TAACAAATATCCGAAGAAAATCAACTCATTTTTCGTTCGGTCACCATCGATACATGAATCGCCGTGGTCGTTGTCCCCCGCAGCATTCCGGCGAACGATATAATCTGAAAGCGTGGGGACCTCTAGGCCGGGCTGATCATTGAAACCTTATCTGATCCGGTGCAAGTCGAAGGAGGTATGAGGCTTGGGGTCGTGAAGGCCAAGGAGAGTTGCAGCGTTGGCTAGTATGCTGGATTTCTGACTCCCAGCCGCATGAAGCTAACGCGGTTACCGGAGTCGTGACACAGAACTACTCAAGGTAGGCGTCGGGTGCACCACCATCCCTGGCGTTCGTCCATCCCTCCCGACCCCCCACTCTCTGCGACTCGTGAGGAGTGGCCTGGCAACTTGCTTCTGGTTGCGGCGCACCCCGACGCCACCTGCGCAAAAGTGTTGATCGCATCCGGGTCAACGTGCCGGATCGCCACCAGCGATCCTTCCCGGCTGAGACTGATGATCTGCAGAACAAACCCGCGGGTTATGATTTAGGCGAGAAGCCTCTCAGGTCGACAATGCGGTCTTGTGCTCTTGACACATCAAGGTCAGAATCCGAAAGCTTGCCGGGTCTATCTTGAAAATGTGCTCCGAGAGGATCGGTTTCCCCAACTCCAAGGGCTTTCGGAGATTCCGCACACGGCGCCAAGCGTTGCTGCCCTGGTCAGTCCAGACCGAAACCGCCAATGGTTCCTTGGAGTCGACGCTTCAGGTCCACCAATTGGCCATTGATCATCATCTTGTTGACGTGATACCTCTGGTAAAGTTCTTCCAGAGCTCTGGCGCTGCCGCCCTCGGCTTCACTGCGCAGTATCTTGAATCTCTCCCGGTAAGTCAGGCGTTTTTCTGCCATTATCCCCCTCTCCGTTTAAGTCCCCTTCATATCGAGAAATTGGAGTTAACAAAAAGGGAGCTCAAGGTCAACTGGTCTGTTGTAATGACCTTTATCTACCGCCTCTAGCCTTGTAGTTTCTTGAGCTCCCTCCGCCGCAGCCTTGTCAAAGGGGAAGACCTCAGATGTAAACTCTACTGGGATTCCTTCACGGACATGGGTTGCCCTGTGAAGATTGGAGGTGTGTTGCCCCCTCTTCATGCTCCCACCAAGAGGAGAAGAAATAGGTTGGAAATAAACCAACTGGAAGGTCGATCTGAGATCCTCCCCTGAACTCAAGATCCAATCCCCTTACTTGAAAATGTCAGCAAGCTCAACTCTGGAGCCCCAATACCATTTCCCAATTGGCAGTTGCAATATAAGGCATTATACCTATGCTGTCAAGACAAAAATGGCGGCCTGAGTGAGATTTTTCGTTCTTCTGTCACTCCCTAACCTGTTGGGGGCTCAGAAGCCGTTCTGACGCGAGACACCAAGCAGAATTCCGGAAAGACCAGCTTAAGATACGCAGCTGGTGCTGTATCCTCAAGATTGGGAAACGATTAGCGCTCTCCAGGCCAAAGGGCAGATGATACCGGGGTGCACACAGATGGCTCGCTGCTGCCGTCGTCCCCGTTCGGGCTCCGTGGATTCCTATTGGGTGCTCGCTGCCTGACCAGCTGCATGTCGCCGGA
>CAYFQZ010000171.1:0-21055 GCA_964345305.1 uncultured Ignavibacteria bacterium
CAGGCCTCCTCACATTTCCGACAGTTTCTGCCAATGCATAAAGTCAGGTCAGTAAGTATACCGTATCGATTCGGGTAACCAGAAAAATCTTCAACAGCAAGTGCCCTGTTCTGACCTCCAACCAGGCTCGAGGCTCCAATCGCGCCAACAGCTTTCAGGAATCCTCTCCGGTTGATTGCCATTATACCATCCTCCTCTCAGTATCGTTTTTCCAAGCCAATGAGTTATTGGAAACTCAGTCAAAGCAGTCAATGGAGCAGTTAAGCACGCTCCTCGGAGTCTGGATCCGTTCTACCCTTTCTTGCCCGGGCTGCTTTCAGGATACTCTCGCCGATCATCATGGCAGTTAACGCAGGATGGTTTATTGCCGAACTTACGGTCCGGGTGGCAGTCGGTACAATCCATCACTCCATGCATTTCGTCCAGGGTCAACCCGGTGACAGCGTGGTTGAAGGTGTCGGTACTCCAATCGCTGTGACAGGCGACGCAATCCCGGTCGAGCTTGCCAATCTTGCGTTCGGCAGGATGGCAGGCTTGACAATCTAGGTTCTGATGGTGCCGACTCAGCGGCCAGCCGACCCGAGCGTGTGTGAAGCTGGGCGTCTCCTCTCTTGCGTGGCAGTGGCTGCACCGGTCCATGTTGTGGCAGGAAGCGCAGGGCTGATGGTGCTCCTCCAAGCTTTTGACCAGTTCAGGTTCCTTCTGTACGTCGTGACAGTGGCTGCAGTTTTCCTCCCGGTGACAGTCAACGCAGGCCAGGCCAAACAGCTCCACGTGCTCCTTGTGATGAAAGGTTACCACGGTACCTTCATTCCATTTGGTATGGTAGACGCTTCTGTCCGGCACACTTATGTTCGGATGCAGCATCCCCATGATGTCAGTTGTGTCAGTAACTTGGACCACCTCGACTCCGGCAGTCTTTCTGGCGTGGCATACCACGCATTCGGTATCGTGGCTCCACTCACGGTGACAGCTCATACATTGACGATGGTAGGCGCCTTTCAGGCTGGGCTGGTCCAGGTTCTCCGGATTGGACGGACCCCCGTGGCATTCCCTGCAGGGAGGTATGTGGCCAGCCGGCGTATGATGATGACAGGCCGAGCATCCTTCGGCCATTCCTTCCATCTGGGCGTGCAATCTATGGGGAAAGATGACCGGCACGTACAGGTCCGAAAGCTGGTCCAAGACGGCTACTGCGGGACCCTCCTCCGGGGAGTGAGCGGTGACCATCCTGGAAAAGCGAGGACACCGCCTTAAGCATGGTGTCTCCGCGGTGGGTGTGGAACAAGTATGGCAATCGCCGCAAGATACCTGTGAACCGCTCGGCAGGACTGGTTTGTCTTTCTCTCCACCGGCACTGGCGGCCAGAAGAGCGATTAAGGCTCCCCACGCCAACAGGCCACCTACTATTGCTTTCCTGATCACCATGCCTCCTTGTTTTGCAGTCACACCCATATGCCTACGCCTGTATCAATGCGCGAGAGGCGTATTAGAAAAAATCTCGGGCCACTTTCTCCCATTGCTCAGAGGTCAACTCATCTCCCAAATCAGGCTTGATCTCCCCTCCTTCTTGCAGAACGGGGTGACTGCTCGGCACCAAGGTGGCCACCAACTGCTCTTTGACCGCCTGATTCCAACGCGCCAGCATCTCACCGGAAAGGAGATTCTTCGCTTCTCGAGCAAGACGGATTGGCGTGATTTTCAAGATCCAATTCTCCTCCGGGTTTTCTTGATTCAGCAGCTTTGGATTCTCTGCAATCTTTTTATTCACCTCCACGACTCTGCCGCTGACGGGAGAAACCTGGAGAAGCTCTCTCTCTCCTCTTTTCACTTTCCAGACTTTATCCCCTTGGTTGATGCTGTCGCCCTGGCTGGGTAGTTCAATCTCTCCAACGGAGCCAAAGACTGAAGAGGTGAACTTGTCCATTCCCACGTTCACCAGGTCGGGTTGAACAACTTCTGCCCAGGTGTGGCTTGGGTGCGCGAAGAATCCCTTGAGCATCTGGAGAGATTCAGTAACGGATTCTCTCACCGGAACGCGACGGGGAGCGTTTATTGCTCTCCAGAAAACGACGAATATTACTATAAACGCGATGCCCACTAAGTACACATTGGCCGTTGTGTTAGCTATGAATTCCAGCAGGTTCTGCATTTCCAGCTCCTTTCCATTATTGTGGCAATGCGCATACTTTCACTTCTGCCTTTTGCCTTGGTCTTTACGTAGCGTTTGATGCTTTTTGAGTAACTCCTATCACCTCACCCTTCTTTTGATGGTTGGCCCGCCATTGGTCTGCTCAAACCCGGTTAGCTCTCTACTCACGTGGCCTCATCATCGCAACTGCCATGTCTCGCCACAGCACTTCCGTGATCAGTGCCATTGTTCTCATCTGATCTCTTTTCTTAACGCCAGCGTTTCGCCTGGATGTTAGCCGCAAAGACGGTGCCAAAAAAACTGTCACAGGAACACACGTCCGCTAACTTTCAGAATCCGTTGGGGTTGTCAGTTTGATTCGTCTTGAAGATGTCTCCGGACGTAAAAAGACTGCTCATCAGGTTGTGGAATATTCCTACGGGTTCTGTGGAAAATGCACAAATGAACTGAGTAAGTCCTTTGCAGCAATCAGCTAAGCGTATGTATGGAATCTCTACGCCGACTGTTGTGATTCCCGGCAGTCTTCCGATTCAAGATCAAGCCACGACGGGTACCCCAAACTGAGCCCCTGAGAGCAGGAGGCCTTCGGCGGCCACCTACCCTCGTCGATCGGTAGTCGAACCGGCTTGGAAGGTCCGAATGACGTGATCTTTCTTCAAGCTAAGAAGGACAACAGTGACCCCTTGGACCTGAAGCGAACGTGACTGCAGCAGCGACAACAGAGTATCCTTTGAGGGCAGCCCGACACATTCGTAGAGAGGAAGCTGCTCACGGAGGGGTGAGGTTGAGACAGAGTTGGTCAGATGGGCTGGCCTTGGCATCAGCCGCCTTCGGGAAGATTGTCGTCGCCGCTGGATGAGGTCTGGCAACAACCACGGGTGCTACCCGCTGATACGAGGAAGAGACAGAAGGGAGAAAACCAAAAATGGTTTGGCAAGATGGCGTTCCAAAGACACCTGCTCGGCTGGGCCAGGATGGCGGTGATATCCGGCACGGGTCCGTTCAATAAAGCGGAGACCTCAAAAAAAAGCGACCCCGCCACACGCGGGATCGCTCCATGATTGGTGATTTTCTCAAGCGCCGGAGTCACTTACCCTCGGTTTTTTCTGCCTCCAATTCCTCCTTGGTGGGCTTGTGATGCTCCACCAGTTTTATAGCCTCTTCATACTTGAACTCCTTGTAGGTGGGGCTATTCTTGTTGTGGCATGTCACGCACAGCTCCTCTGTCGGCTTAACCAATCCGTCTGCTATTGCCTGCTTCCGGTTGTCTTTCTTACTGTGAGACTTGATATAGTCGCCAGCGGGCCCGTGGCATGCCTCACAGGTCACGCCTTCCTCCGGACTGTATTTCTCGCCCTTAAGCTTTGCGGATGCCCCGTACCCGGTGACATGGCATACCAAGCACTTCTCACTCTTCTGTGGGTCTTCGATCTTCAGATCCTCGGCGACGGCTTTTGACTTTTCGCCTGCTAGGACCGTGTAGGTACCAGCATGCTTGGTAGCCGCCCACTTGTCGTGGATTTTCCCCCAGGTCGCCGTATTGTGACACATCTTGCACTTGGTCGCACCAACGTAAGCATGCTCTTTTACCTTCGCGGTATCGGCTTTTTCAGACACGGCAGACGGGGTGGAGGCTTTGGGTTTTTCCTGTGGGATAGCCGATCCCCATACGAAAAGGAAAAGTGCAAATACTGCGATCAAGATCCAGGTGGCTCTCTTCATTTTTCTTCTTCACCTCCTTCTGTCATTCTTGCGAGGTCCGGTTTCCTCATCGACAAATTAACCCTTGTCCTAACATTTGTCAAGATCGAAAAAAGGAATATTTGTGGAGACCAGATGCGAATGATCCGCTTTTCGATGGTCCCAGGCATTGGGCAACAGGCCAAGGAGAACACTCATTCTCCCAGAACTGGCTAACAGAGGGCAGTTCTCGACAACCTCGGACTCCTGGGTTCACAGAATCCGGAAATGGATATCTTAACCACCGCCTTCAGGGGACGTCCCTCGCGCGCCCCTGATTCAGCGCCGCAATTCTTCAACTACAGATCGATAGCTCGGGAGAAAATCCACAGAACGGTTTTGTGCCCATCCTGTGCCCAAAATATGCCGAAACAAGCCAAAATTCGAAGAATCCTGACTTCGGTCTATTCTCGCTTGCTTCGGCTTGCTCCATTGTGTTTGTTGGGTTTGTGAGAGTGCTCGTCGGCGTCACCCCGTAAGTCGTTGTCTTTGTTTGTGACTCGTTTCGCCCTTTCACGGCGGCGACACGAGTTCAAATCTCGTTGGGGACGCTTTTTTATATCAACGACTTGCGGGAATCCCGGAATCAGAGAAATTCGATTTGTGCCCAATTTGTGCCCAAAAATATCCGCCCCTTCCTCGAAACCAAGGTAATCTGCCACGGATTCACGGGAAGCAGTGCTTCTTCCGTTTCATATACCAAGTGGTGTCCATGTGAATTCGATCGGTGGGCGCCTCTTTGGAAATGGTGAGATTTCGTCTGCTGCATATAGGTGCTTTGATACTATCTGTGTCGATGGTCTCGACAATCGCCTCGGGCTCCGGGAGTTTGCGGAAGCTAAGATCAAAGTGATCCTCAGGAGCAAACGGATCATAACATTAGCGGACACCACATCTTCCGTATGCGAGGACAACCACAACACCCAGACGACAATGTTCAGGTCAGCGGGAACCCTCGTCGAGGACGTTGCATTGATGATGCATATGACGAAGAAGGGGATCACACGCAAGAATGTAGTAACAGCTAAATGGGACGATGCAGTATATATAACACTTATTTCATATCTACGATGTCATAAATGTTATGCGTGGCTCACAAGACGCCGGAGACATGTCTAACGCAGGTTGGCTGTTAGAGGTAGTACGAGAAGATAGAGTTGAGTTTTGTCTTAACAAATATGTACGGAGGTGTAATAAGAGTAAGTTGAGTGCTGGTGAGTAACTGCCAAAAGCTTATGAGGTTGCTGGACAAAAGAATCAACAAGTTGTTTAACGATCGAAGCCTTAATCCGCCCTAGGCAAAACAATGGAGGATAATCGTGCCTAACCTTGAGGAGCTTTACACAAGGAACATCAACCTGCTACAGAAGGCAGGTGTCGAGTACAAGGAATTTGAGCACGAACCGGTACTGGACTACGAGACAGCTGCGACTATCCGAAAACGATTTGGCCTTGCCGGATCAGAAAGCAAGAATCTTTTCCTTCGTGCAAAGAACAAAGGTTATTGCATGCTGATCACGCTTGAAGGGAAGCGCGCGGACCTTAACGAAGTGAAGAAGGCGATTGGCACAAAGATTTCCATTGCCAGTTCTGATGAGCTCAGTGAGAAAACAGGTTGCCTTCCGCAGTGCGCTGTTCCCTTTGGTCATGACCCGGAAATAATCCTGGTCGTGGACCGTGAGGTTCTGGACCAACAGAGCCTGATATACTCACCGGGCCCGCCGGAAAGAACAATCGAATTGCCAGGTGAGGCCATAAAAAGGATCTTGGCTGCTGTGGAAAACCCCGTCGTGTATATATGATATCCGATGAATTGACGTGCCTTCACTTAGCCTCCAGCGTCATGGGATCACGAAGGGGTAGGATGTTGATCTCACCGAAATCCGAGAAACGTTCGTCGTGTTTGTCTGACCCTTCCTGCACCGCCTCCGGATCGCCTACGACCAAGAACACCAGGTTGTCCGGATGTAGGTATTTCTGTGCAGCCGCCAGGATGTCATCCGGAGTTAAGGCCTCGATATTCTTTGTGTAGTTTTTCCAATAATCATCCGGCCGACCGGTATAATCATCTTCGGCAAAGGTGTTGACGATGGTGTTCTTGCTGCTGAAGGGATTGACCACTTTGCCGACGAAGCTGGCCTTCGAATTTTCGACGACTTCCTTTTCGCATTTCTCAGTACGCATGCGGGTGATCTCTTCGACGATAAGCCTGGTGCCGAACGCACCGGTGGCGTGCTTGGTCTGGAACCAAGCCCGAAACGTGCCGGGGTACAACACAGGACTCTCAAATCTGCTGCCGGTGTTGTAAGCTAAGCCCTCGTCCGAACGCACACGACGCTTGATCCGTGAGGTAAAGCTGCGGCCGCCCAGGATGTCGTTCATCACCGCAAGGGCATACTCATCGGGTATGTCCCGCTTGACGCCAATGTGTCCCACGCTGATGCGCGACTGGTTGACGTCCTCCTTTTTGATCATGTACACCCCCGCCTTCGGATCGGGGATCTGGTCGGGAATCATCGGAAGATTCAACTGCTGATCGGGCCATCCCTTAAGCATATTGTCGAGCTTGGCCAGGATTTCATTGGTATTGAAATCCCCGGAGACGGCAAGAGTGAAGTTTTTCGGGAAGAAGTATTTCTTATGGAAGGCAATCAGGTCTTCCCGGGTGATCGAATTCACTGACCCTTCCGTGCGGCGCAACGGGATCGTGCATGGGTGGTCGCCGTACATCAAGAACTTCCACTCGCGGGATTCGATGGCGGAGGTTGAGGCATTGCGCTGCTCCATCTCCGAGAGAACATCCGCGCGGTAGCGATCAAGTACCTCCTGATCGAAAACCGGGGTACGGAGCACCTTCTTTAACAACTCCAGCCCCTCCTCAATGTCTTTCGACAGGCAGAAAAGAGTGGCCTTTCCCCGCGATTCGCTGATATTAACCGAAATCTCCCCGGCCAGGAAGGCGAGTCTCTCGTCCAGTTCTTTCGCGGTCATCCCCTGGACGCCGCCGTTACGCATCAGGTAACCGGTCATATCGGCCAGTCCCGCTTTCTCCACCGGTTCGTACATCGAACCGGTGCGAACCAGAACCGTCAATTCAAACGTAGGGAGTTCCGGATTTTCAGCCACGTAGGCTCTGGCACCACATTTTAGCGTATGTCGGCAATCGTCCGGTTTGGGCGGTTGATATTTCAGCTCCTTGAATTTTAGTTTGTCGGGGTGATCAACGATTTTGCCCGCCTGCGCGGCATAGGTCGAAACCAGCATAGCAACCAGCGCCAGGATCGTCACCACCGCCACCAACCGGCTAAATGACAAAGCGGATGATCTTCTCATGTTCGCTTCTCCTTATAGTGCATGCCTTACTCTTATTCTCCGACCTTAAGCTCGTTAAGCCGTTCGTTAGCGATTTTAAGTAGCTTCTCCATCTGTACTCTCTCTTTAGGATCTTCCACCTGGTCCATCTGCATGGAGAACATCCCGATCATCTGCTCGAGCCGTGCGGCGTCCTTGACGGACTTAATCATTTGCACCGCCCGAGCGAATTGCGGATCCTCACCGGCCTCGCCTTCGCCCTCCGGGCCTGCTTTGGTGTTGACAATCATCACGTTCCGCTGATCGTCGGCGAAATACTCGTTGGCGACGCGCTGGACGTCCTCGGCAGTCACCAGATCGCACATCTTCGGGTTGTTGTTTGCTTCGGTCCAGTCACCCATGGCGGCATTCGAGCCGAGATAAAACAGGATGCCGATTCCCGACATGATGTCCATGAACCGGATTTTTTGGACGCGCAACTGGTTCTTTACTTTCTGCAGTTCTTCTTCCGGGACGGGGTTGTTCTTCAAATCTTCCATGACTTCGTACATCGCCGCTTCCAGTTGCTCTGCCCGCACGCCGGAGACTCCGTCGGCAGTGATCTGGAAGGCTCCGGCGTACTTCTTGGAGTCCTGCGTGGCATTCACCGCCAGGCCACCGCCTCCCATCATGCGCCTGCCGCCACGGGCAGAACCCTTGGCGATGCTCTTCTCCTCGACCAGCTTCTTGTATAGCCGGCCGGTTTTGCCGCTTAAGATGCCGGCCAGAACCTCCAGCGCATAGCTATCCGGGTGTTTCCAGGCCACGGTGTGGTACCAGATTTCGGCCTTGGGGTTGGTCTCTGCCTCAGCAACTAACCGTTTTTCTCCATGCTGTCTCTCCTCGAATGTCACCACATCCGGCGGGTCTATTTGACCCCGTGGAAGACGTTCAAAGTACTTCTTCACCAGCTTGATCATCTCGTCCGGCTCCAGATCCCCCACCAGGATCATGGTCAGGTTGTTCGGCGCGTAATAGGTGTCAAAATACTGATTGGCCTGTTCACGAGTAATGCTGCCCAGATCGGAAGCCCAGCCGATGACATCCCAGTGATATGAGGATGATTTCCAGAACATGGCCCGGAAATCCTCCTCGATCAGGCCGGTGGGTGTGGATTCGACACCCAGTCGGCGTTCCTCGCGCACGACGTCCCGCTCCGAGTAAAATTCACGAAATACAGGATTATCGAAGCGGTCGGATTCCAGCCACATGTACAACTCGATTTTGTTCCTGGGTACGCGGACGAAATATGCGGTCATATCGTCAGAAGTCATGGCGTTCAGGAAAAACCCGCCATGCTTGGTGTAGATCTCATCAAGCTGGTCTTTGATGATCAGCTCCCGCTGCTCCAGGATCAGGCTGTCGAATACGGCATCGATTTCCCGGTAGCGCGGGGTCTTGGCATCGGGATCCAGCATATCCGCAATTTCCCCGCGGCGCAACTTTTCACGCATGATCCTCTCCTCGGCCCGCATCAGTTCTCGGAGCGAGTCGAGCTGCGCCATGATCTTGAGGTCGCGCTGGATGTCTTTGGTCCCGATGGTTTCGGTACCTTTGAACATCATATGTTCGAAGAGATGGGAGATACCGGTAATGCCGGTGATTTCGTTGGCCGACCCGACCCGGGCGAAAACCGCGGCCATGATCGTCGGGGTCTCATGCCGTTCAACCATCAAGACCTGCATGCCGTTTTCCAGCCAGTACTCTTTGGCATCGATGTTTTGGGCAGCCACCGGTATCGCGGTAGCGAGTATTGAAAGGGCGCAGACGAGGACCCCACAGATAATGCATCTGTTCATCAACAACTCCTTCTAGGATTTTGGATTGGATGAATAAGTCATGCCTGGCGTCAGTTCCTTCCGGGCTTCATCAACATACATTCATAACCTTCTAAAGCTTGAAAGTCAAGAACGAAATTACCCTCACACCGGGAGCGTGACTCGGTCTGCCGTCCTTGGGCGGGCAAGCTTGCCAGACCGCGTATATCCCGGCCAAGCAGACATGAGAAGCCGTAGGCAAGACATGGTGCTACTGAACGGATACTGCCTTTCACGGCGCCGACACGAGTTCAAATCTCGTTGGGGAAGCTCTTTTTATACAAACTTCCCAAAAAGCAACCCTTCAAACAATAACTCAAACGGAACAGAACGAAATCGGCCAGCCAAAGCAAAGCTAACCAAATCGGTTTATCTAGACTTGAAGATGGCAGAAGTCCGGCTCAAAACTCCCATCCAAGTTTTTGCGAAAAATGCAGAGTGTCGTCGCCTGAGTAGTCCAATACATTAGGTGCGCGAAACTCCTGCTTTTTTTTACGTACTCTTATGAACCTCGACAGCTCTGATTTGATCAGAACCATTAGATTTGCCCTTCAACTCCTAAGGCGCTTTTCTTTTCCCAAACCCCTTGTAAGCCGAACGTAGTCCAAAACGTTTCTGACAGTAGATCTAGTCTTGCGATGAGTGGTCACTTGCGGCTTATTCGGCGTGTTGTTTAGGTAACCTGAATACGCCTGTTTTGGCTCACGGGTGTCGGAAGTCCGTTCGGTGCTCCGCAATAAGAAAGAGGTTGATTCACGGCTATGAATGGTGTATAATCCACAAGGATAATTTCATATCTATGGTAAGGAGTCAACAGAATGAACGACACGAGCATTAATAACGATGCAAAATATGCCGGGGGCTCAGAATGCCGAAAATCGAGGCAAAGAGAGATAGTCAACAAGGAACAGCTGGTGTGAACAAAACTAGCAAAGGATAGCAGTTAAATTGACAGCCAACACTCTTGAATGCTAAAGGAGAAGTTTGTCGTGGATGACAAATGTATACAACTGACTTGCATCATTCTGTTGGCACTTTGCCTCGGACTGTCCAAAGCTGATGGGCAAGTACCATATGGGCAACCGTACGGAGAGAAGTATAGGAGGGTAATCGCTAAAGAGATTGCATATGGAAGACAAAAAGAAATGGTCGGTATGGTGTACGTAAAAGATCAGCCCCGCTTAGGCCCTGAATCTTTTTCAAACGATTCTGAAGGAAATCTTTACGTTTGTGATGGGGTCAATCAGAGAATCCAAATTTTCTCCGAAAACGGAAAACATCAGTCTACGATTTTCTTAGAAAAAGGGATGAGAGCAAGTGATATTGCAATAGACAGATTGGGGTTTGTATACGTTTATGATGCACAGGGGAAACTCTACCAGTACGACAGGAAGGGAAGCCTTTTACGTACAATAGATGTGGACAGTTCCCGTTGGCAGGTTAGAATGGCTATGCATATCGTTGGTGGCAATATCTACATTCGAAATGTTGATCAGGAAGATGTGCTAATCGGTAAGGTTATTGAAGGCGCATTAACGGCACCTACAACAGAGGAACTCGCTCAACCTCCTGAAAAGGGCATTCACGGATCAAGCGGGAGGAGGTACATTGCGAGGTTATTAAGGTGGCAAAAAGGCGTAGTAGAGATCCTTGATACAAGTGGGACAACTGTTAGAATCGAGGTGCCGATAAAGGATATAGTCTCTACAACATTTTTACAGGAAGATGACCAAGGGAACTTCTATGTTCAGACCGAGCGCACTGAAGACAGCAGAATTATGCTTGAAGTTCACAAATTCGACGCTCAGGGGAACCTTCTAACCGTCATCCCGATTCCAGATACTAATTATTCCACGTGGACAATCAAACTTCTTTCCCTTGATGACAAGGGGAATATTTATCAGTTTCTGCCCGGAAAAGAAAAAGCGCAACTAAATGTTTTTCAACGTGAATGACTGTCCATAACTAAGTACGGGATCAAGGATGAAGCTCAAAGCCCTTATGCTGGCGACGTTTATCAGTATCATACTATTCACGGCTATATCCTACGGTTCAAGCGGAGACACCTGGGGTCCGACAAGCAGGCAAGCTATAACCTCTATAGCAAGTCAAATGATAGATTCTTCTTGGACTCCAAGGTCCACTGTTCGCAACTGGGCTTATGGTTCTGTGTGGTATTATTTTTACTCTGGAATGACGTACAGAGGTGAAGCATATTGTCAACAGAACGCTCAGGAGAACTGGGCTGAGTTTTTCAGCTTTGTAGATAACACCAAAGGCGGGGACACGTATTTTGGAAATGACTGTTCTGGTTTCGTAAGTGTAAGCTGGGGTTTGCCGAAAAGATATACCTGCACAGACTTTGAATGCGATGCTATAAATAGCACCAATCCTTTTTGTGGCCCTTATCATGACCCCTCGACTGATGATTATGCCCAAAGTCTGGGAAACGCGGGAAGTGGCGGGCAGGTAACTCTATTACAAGGAGATGCTCTGGTCAATTCCGGAGTCCATATAATACTTTTTGATAGGTATGCCGCTTCTGGAATAGTATCAATGGAGCAAACTCCAGGGCCTCGAGTGTCTTCAGATGAGATGAGACGGCATTGGTCCTGGAGCTCATTAAGTAGCTATAGGCCGATACGGAGAAAT
Source organism: uncultured Ignavibacteria bacterium (assembly GCA_964345305.1). Classification (GTDB taxonomy): domain Bacteria; phylum Zixibacteria; class MSB-5A5; order MSB-5A5; family SM1-73; genus SM23-73-3. The sequence goes on from CAYFQZ010000171.1 coordinate 11,713, forward strand.
TTGCTTGGCGGTCGTTCCGTCTCAGGCCACTAGGATGGTGACGGAGGGGATGCTTTTCATCACTTCGAAAATAATCTGCCTTATTTTAATGACTGGCGAAGATCAGTAGCCCCGTGCTCCTGACAGTATTCTTGTCAGGTGCTCGCCACCATAAACCCGACCTGACCAGCAGGCCGGGTCACCGGTCCGTCACACCGACAGGGTGCTCCGCCCTGCGTGTCAGCCGATCTGAAACCTCGCCCCCGAGTCCTCTCTCCACAGTGCTTGACCTGCAAGGCCGTGCCGAACCTGGCGGCATTTTTCTCTTGATTTTTCCAAGCGAGGTGCATAATATTCGAACGTCAGAGGAGGGTGGTTCTGGGGTGTCAATAACTATCAATAAGGAGGATGGCCATGGCCAAGAGCTACGTGGTTGCTTCCAGGATCCAGCAACTTGCAGGTAAGCACAAGATGAGGCTGAGCGGTAAGGCGATTACCGTCTTCGACACCAGGATTGAGGAATTGCTCAAGATGGCCGTCACCAGAGCCAAGGGGAACGGACGCAAAACAATAATGCCGTACGATCTGTAGCTTGACAACATCAAGCCACTGATCAGACAGAGAATCCCAATCTTCCGATGCTTGGAGGATGGGAATTCCAAGGGTTCAACAGTCTTCGTCGTTCGGTGAGGTCTTGTCCGCCAACCCGGGTCTGAGTCCGTCGGCAAAGACGGCGTGTGTCAGCTCAGACTGTTAGGATTCCTGTGATCGAGGTCATCTGTTCTTGACCTCAGCCGAATTATTGTCTCTTTCGCGGTCTATCAAGACCACGTAGGGGTCGATTCCTGCCCGAACCGGTTTTTTGTCCACTGCGATTTCGATCTCTGTCTCGTTCTGGGTCAACCTGTGTTTCTTCAGATATAGCTCTTCGTCATCTTCTCCCAGAACACCTATGTAGATGTAATCTTGAATGGGGATTTCGGTCTGGTTGCCGACGCTGTCAGCTCGGAATTTGTGAGAGGAGACTTCTAGCGTGACTTCGTATTTTCCGTCTGCCAATTCCGTGTAGGAAGCCGACTTTGCCTCATTTTCCCACAGGGTGATGGTCTCGAAAAGATCAGTGACGATGTATCGCAGACTGTCTGGGGCAACCGCCTTGAAGGCATTCACCATGTCCAAAGAGGTGGGAAAAACGTCATCCCTGTGCCCATACTGGTTGACGATTTCGCTTAGAGCTGCGTTCACGCGATCCTCACCAATCAAATCCTGCAGGGCATACATGACCGCAGCGCTCTTGGGATAATTCAGATAATACTGATCTACGTAGCCTCTCATCAGAGGTCGCTCGCCGGCCACGTCCTTTTTCCGCCTGGAGAGATAACGCTCCATCTCCTTCTTTAAGAACTTACGGGATATCTCCCTCCCGTATTCCTTTTCCAGACACATCACCTCAACATACATGGCCATTGTCTCGGTGAGCATCTCGGCACCTTCGGCACGCGCGGGCTTGACGATATATGCCCACCACTGATGGGCCATCTCATGTGTGCAGATAGCGAATACCAGGTCGATGTCCCCAGGATCTTCCAGGTCGCTGATAAACCCCGCGTCTTCGCGCCAGGTAAACAACGTTGGCTGCGAGCGTGCACCGAAATGAACGTACCGTGGAATCTCAGCTATTCGGAGAACTCGGTAAGGGAAGGGACAGAAGTTCCTGGTGCAATAGTCCAGGGACCGCTTCACCCCCTTGATCATACGTTGTACGTTCTGAGGATGCTTCTTATCGTGGTACACCTCGATCTTAATCCCCTCGTATTCGTCCTCGACCACCTCGTATTCCGAGGAGGCGAAGACAAACTCACTATGCATTGGAGTTTCAGAGCTGAAGTGAAAATAGTTTCTTCCGTCCTGGGTCCACTGACGGACCAGACTCCCGTTGCTGACGACTCTCTGAGATTCGCTGGTGCTGATGATGGCCTCGTAGTCTGTCAGGTGAAACTCAAGCTCGCAGATTGACCTGTCCGCTTCCTCCAGTGGGGGGCTCTTGGGCCGTTTTGGCAGGTCATGCTTTTCCCGATCTCTTTCCTTGGTGAGCTCCAGGCCCCGCAGGTAACCGATGAGCGGAAAATAGTCAGGGGACTGCGACATAAGCAAAAAACAAGTTCCCTTTCGGGCGAGCTGGTCTTTTGGGTTATTCTCGGTGAACCCTTCCGCCCTGGCGGTCAGGTCGAATTCGAGCCGGGTTTGTTCACCGGGAGCGAGAGGGGTGTCCAGCCGGAGAATACGGAATCCATACTCCTTGCCTTGGTGCGCTAGTGTCGCCGGGCTTGACAATTCGAGCCGGCTCTCCTTGGTGATATATTTGTCTGAAAGGTTGATGTAAATCTCGCCGATGGGTTGATCGGTCTTGTTCCTCAACACATAATACCCTCGAATGTCGGCTGTCCTCTCCTCGGGGAAGATGTCCACCGCTAGATTGACATCGGTTATCCTGGGCTGGGGGGCATTCTGGTACTGCGCGTATTTCTTTTCGTACTCCGCCCGGATTCCTTTTCTCTGGTTGGTCGACGCATAATGATTCAGAATGTACTTGTTGTAGGAAATGTACCCGCCGGTTGCCAAGAACAGAACCAGGAGGATACCCAAAGCCCAATGAAGGCGCCTGTTCAGCTTTTGAAGTCCCACCCTGAACCGGAACTTCAGAGCCGTTTCGTTGCTGCGTCGCCACAAAAGTGACGTGAGCACGCCCAGGATGCCTGCCAGGATAAGCCAGTAGACCGAGTACCAGATCAGAAGGGGGCCGTAGTGCCCGAACCCGTTGATGTTGGAATATATGAACGGAGGCAGTTGACCATATCGGAAAAGGAAATTCTCCGCCTTCAAGACTTCGAAGATGATCAGATCGGAGGCAACGTAGACGGCGGAGATGAAGAATCCCAGTATCTTGTTGCCCACCAGGTTGTGGATGAAAAAAACGATGATGGTCAGAAACCAGAACTTCAGCAGCGTGATGCCGAACAGGTGCTTGAAGTAGAGGCCTAATTCGATATTGGTATAGCCGAAGCCGATAACTTGCGTGGCGATCCCGGTGAGCATGGCCAGCACCACGTAGAAAAGCTGAATGGACATCATGGTGAAAAGCTTGGACAGATAGCTCAGCCAGTCCGGAAGCGGAAGCGTATCGTAAAACTCGTTGGACTTATGATCCCGCTCCCGCCAGATGATCAATCCGCCGAAGAGAATGGTGAGCGGAATCATGTAAATCCAGATATGCAGGGTCTGTTCCAGGAAGCGCGAGGTGAGGGGATAGACATTGTCTCCCATGTGGCTGGTATTTCCCGCAAAATTCACGACCAGCTCACTCATGGCCATGAAAGTCAGGATGAGGAAGGCGGGATGGAAAACGATCCTTCTGAATTCCCGGAGGACCAGGTGGGAGCACTTTCTCAGTTGGAAAAAGAAAGCATGGTCGATGATGGTCGGCCGCATCGTTCCCAACTGACGTACAGCTTTGGACTCGATCCTTTCGAGTTCGATTCGTTTTCCCCTTTTCTTCTCCAGAACCGAGACGAAGGCAAACCGCTTCCAGGTGTAAATGAGAATGCCGAAGCTGACCGCCATCCAGATGATTCGATTCCATATCAGAGGAGCTTGCAAAGGAATCTGGTTGAGATTAATTTCAGATACGGTCCAATACTTAGTCAGGATGCCCAGCGCGGAGTTGGCGAAGGGGTCCAGCAGCATCTTGGCGAAGTCGTTTTCCCAGCCGGTGAAGCCGCCGTGCAGCGCGCCGTAGATCATCAGAAATCCCACGCCCGCCAGGTAAGTCATTAGCATGTTGCGGCTCAAGGTGGCCAGGGCAAAGAAGATGCTGCCGATAAGCAGCAGGTTTGGAATCAGGATGACCACTGCCGGAAGCAGGAATGCTGACAAACTGAATGGTCCATAATACTTGGGATCGATGACTAGACAACCGGCGACAAATCCCAGGGCGATGCCGCCATAGATGAGAAAGTTGGCGCACAGTCCCCCCACAAACCGCCCGCCCAGATAGGAAGCCTTGCCCATGGGAACGGTGAAGAAGAAGTCGTGTATCCCCGCCGAGAAGTCGCGGGTTACTGCGCGCCCCACCATCACCATGGCGAAGAGAACCCCGACCACGCTGAAGCGCGCGGTCAGCTTGGCGATGAGCAGGGGGGCATTGTGCCATTCCTTGCCGATGCTCAATCCCATCACGTATGAATGCGGATTGAGATTGGATGCGAACATATACGCACCGAAAAACAACAGGGCGCCGAAGATGTAAAAGGAGGCACCTTTGAGGTTTCTCTTAAATTCGATCAGATAGACATTCCAAAACATGGCCATTGACCTCTTGTGAGAAGCGACTTAAGAGAGCTTGGATTCCAGGCGACTGAACTCGCCAACACTCAAGACGTGTGTCGTTACCTCAGGCATCTCAGATCGTCTCAGTTTATCTTGTTCAGATGATAGAAGTACACGTCCTCCAGCGAGGGTCTAATGCTGGAGAATCCGTTTTCAGGATGGGCTTCGCTGTAAATGTAGATGAAAGTCTTGCCCGCGAAGAGCCGCGTGGAGATCACGCTATACTTCTCTTCATATTCTGGCAGGCCAGCTTTTAGGATTTCTTTTTCCCAGATCTTTCCTTCCAGTTGTGACATGGCCTCAAGCGTGTTCTCTTTAAGTATGATTCTACCCTTGTCAATGATGGCCATGTTGGTGCAGAGATCGCTGACGTCGTCCACGATGTGAGTGGAGAGGATGACCACTACGTTTTCCCCGATCTCGCTGAGCAAGTTGTGAAAGCGGACCCGCTCCTCCGGGTCCAGTCCGGCGGTCGGCTCGTCCACGATGATGAGCTTGGGATTCCCGATGAGTACCTGGGCGATGCCGAAGCGCTGCCTCATTCCGTTGGAATACGTGCCTAGTTTCTGCTTGCGCTCGTTCCAGAGATTGACCCGCTTGAGGAGTTCTTCGACTTTGGCCATTCTTTCTTTTTTGTCTTTGACACCCCTCAGCAGAGTAAAATGATCCAGCAAGTCGTAGCCTGTGTCCTTGGGATAGAATCCGAAAGTCTGGGGCAGGTAGCCCAGCAGTTTCTTCACTTCATTCTTCTGTCTCAAGACGTCGATGCCTTCAAACGTAATCTCGCCGGAATCGGCCTCCTGCAGGGTTGCTATGGTTCTCATCAGGGTGGATTTCCCAGCCCCGTTAGGACCCAGCAATCCAAACACTCCGGTGGGAATCTCTAAGGACACGTCGTCCAACGCCACAACCCCATTGGCATAGGTTTTGGAAAGATTATTGATTGACAGCTTCATGATTCTCTTGTCCTCCCGTACTTTCCGAAGCCTTTTGAATCGCCCGGAATATCAATTTGCGTCTTTTTTCTAGAAATTCACTGTGACGACTCTTGAATCTTGATCACAATATTTAAGACAGGCTTGTGGACGTTTTGTTTCACGGAATCCAGCTGCTGAGTTCGCCGCCGTGAGGAGCCAGGCGCGCTCCCATGATGACTGACACCAGAAGAAGACTCTCAGGGGAGAATCGTGAGATACAAATTCATCCATACTTGCCAGAAGGCTTCCCGGACGGTCGAATCAGGGACGTCCTTTTCGTCTGAACGACGGCTGCCATTCCCCTGATCGTGCAAAGTGACCAGAGCAATCGGCTGCGTAGGGAATACACAAGACTATCCCTCCGGGTCGATTTTCGCTTGAACTCCTCGCCCGTTTGACTGCTCTTAGTTTGCGTGTGAGAGGAAGTCGGATAACGCCGGTCGCCTGGACGCGGGCCTATTGCCCGGGACCTCCATCCGCCGCTCTGCAAAGGGGAGTTTGTTCCGAGCAGCTCGTCTAGAGGGACCTTTTTTTGAACCCCTAGGTGTCGATTATCCCCCGCCTTTTGTATCGGTCTTGATTCTGATGGTCCCGCTGAACGTTGACAGTTCGATCTCGGGCCCGCCCGTTCCACGCTGTACCAGATACCGCTCCATGCGATAACGATCACCGTGGCGTACTCGAAAAGTCTCCCTATCGGTGTAATCGAAGGGACAGCTTACCCTTCCTCTGTCTGCCCTCTTGGTCAAAGTCATGTAGAAATTGTCACCGAACTGCGGCACTTCAAGCAGTACGTCTCCACTCGCGGTTGAAGCGTGCAGGTAATCGGAAGGCAGATTTGCCAGCTCGACCCGTACGTCGCCGCTGGCACACGACATCTCGGTCCACTCCTTTATGCTGCAATCGTACACGACTATCCTGCCGGAGGCATTGGAGAGATTGGCCTCGTTCGCAGTGACGGAGTTCAGCTCCACCTTTCCGGACGCTGAACTGGCTTTGACGTAGTCCGCCTTGCATAACTCGATCTCGACCCTTCCGGAGGCCGTGGAAAGTTCAAGCTTTTCGGCACCAACGTCTCTGGCAAAGACCCCTCCGGACGCCGACTCAGCGTCCACCATATCCACCTCGCACTCTTCGACCTCTATGGTTCCCGATGCAGTGGAAAGGTCAAATTCCTTCGCTTCAACGGAGTGAATCTCCACGCTGCCTGAAGCTATGTCGGTTTCAATCACACTGACATTGACATCCTCCAGCGCAAAACCTCCCGAGGCCGCGGAAAAATCCACCGATTTGAGCTCGGCGGATTCCGGCACATAGATCGTCCAGTAGGTGGACCCTCGGACGTTTCTTCCGAAGAAATCTTCCTCAATGAAGAGCCTTCCGCGACTCACGTCGACCTCCGCCTCAAGCTGTTCAGGATCGTCCAAGTCGTTCTCCAGCACCACGACGAATAATTTCTCGTCACCGGGGAGTATGTTTACGCTGCCAGAGATGGTCTTGATGTCAATTGAATTGACGTTCTCAAACTCGAACGTCTCTGTCCTGTCGTCGGCAATGACCGACCCGCATACCAGGCTGATTGCGATCGTACCGATCAGCAACCAGCAATATGATGCTTTCATAAACCCTCCTTCTTTTGGGCACGCTTTCTGATCGATAAATATGTTCATAAGCCTGACTTCATCAAAGGCGTTCTGATTGGGCGGAAATCTCCGCGCCGTCCGGGCGGCGCTTCAACTTTTGCTACGACACCAGCGTGGGAAAGTTCCATTCAGAATTGGGAGGGAAGGTCGGCCAAAGAGGCACTTCGAAGCCCGAAGGCGGCTTCATCAGCATTCCCGGCACTTCGCGGCAGGTACGGCATTACGCTCACGCCAATCGGACTTTCCGTATTGACACGCTCGGGGGAATTTCGCTTATTACGCCGTGATGCCGATAGGCAAGGGAGCGCTGATAAAGCCCAAAGCCGACAACGGCACTTAGCTGACGCAGTCGTCCGGTCATGGGAAAAAAGACGGATCGCTTATACGGAGATCTTGCCTGGCTCTGGCCGCTGTGGGAGGACGTCAAGGTATACAAGCGAGAAAGCGAGCACTTTGCCAGGCTGATAAAAAAGCACTCACGGATCAAGGTTCGCTCGTTGCTGGATATGGGGTGCGGATGAGGCAAGAACGACTTCTATCTGAAGAAGCACTTTGTGGTCACCGGAATTGACAAGAGTTATGCGATGCTCACCAATGCAGGGAAGCTCAATCCCGAATGCGAATCCTTTCGCAGAGACATGCGGAATTTCAACCTCGGGCGCCAGTTCGATGCCGTGTTCATCAATGATGCTATAGTCTACATGACGAGCAGGCAAGATCTACTCAAAGCTTTCCAGATGGCACACAAGCATCTCAAGGCCGGTGGCGCGATGATTAGCTACCCGGACAGGTGTAAGGAAAGATTCAAGCAAAACGACACCACTGTCTGGACTGCCAAGCGCGGCGAAATGGATCTGACCTTTATCGAGAACAACTATGATCCTGATCCCAAGGATGAAACTTTCGAGACCACATTCGTGTATCTGATTCGCAACAAGGGGAGGTTGAGGATAGAGCAGGACTTCCACGTTTGCGGTCTCTTCGGCCTGCACGTTTGGAGAGGATTGTTAAAGAAAGCGGGATTTGAATTGATTGAACAGGACGAGGGCTTGGAGGACATTCCCGTGTTCGTATGCGTGAAGCCAAGGTGAGATAACCGTTTATTATTCTGTCAAGTCCAGCCCGCCCCGACGGGTGTCACCTGACCGGGGCACCAATATTCAAGTGAGGACAGGGTCATGCAATTGCATCAAAAGGTGCTTTTCGTCGACGCTGGCACGTCGTATTACCGAATTGACGGGTTTCCCCTGGGGGAGGATTTCTTCGGGCCGGTCGATCTGGGGCTTCATCTCGCCGGCAAGTACAATTCGCTGAATATCGGAGCCGGACTTCTGGCTGGATCCATCTTCCCCGGGTCGAACCGCTTGATCTTCACCGGGTTTTCTCCGTGCTGGGGTGGTTTCTACATATCTTCCATGGGAGGGGCGGCGTTGGCTTTTGATAACCTGGGAATCAACATGCTTTCGATAGTGGGAAAGGCAGCGGTGTCGTCGGTCCTCTATCTGAACCGATGCGGCGGCGAGGAAATTGAAGTGAGGATCATTCCGGTTGACCTGGAGAAGGTATGGAAAAACGGACGAGGAGGGATTTATTCGCTCTTGGATCATACTCTGGAGCGTTACGGAGAGTGCTATTCGAACGATCCCCGAATTCTTGCAGTGGGCCCGGCAGCCCAGTCCACGGATTTCGGCGCCATCGGTTCCGTACCCATTCGGCAGGGGAAGTTTACCCATGCTGATACGTGGTCGGGACGTGGAGGGTTCGGCACCAAGCTTCTCCAGCAGCACGGGATTGCGACCATCATCTACGGAGGCACTTTCATCGACGAGGATTTCCGGGATCGCAAGGTGGCTGACGAATGGTTCGTGAACAAGTATGAAAAGAAGCTGGCGGCCAAAGACCTGGAGGCCACCACCAAATACCGTTATGATCCCGGCTTCAACACAGGCGGAACTTTCGGCGTGAACTTCACCACTTTGCGCGGACGCATGCTTTCTTTCAATTACAAGAGCATCTACTGGGAGGAGGACGAGAGATTGAGGATTCATGAGGAATTCATAGTGAATCACTATCTCAAACAGTTCAACCAGGAGATCATAGAAGCCAAGCAGCAAAAGAATTGCGGCGAACCCTGTGCAGCATTGTGCAAGAAGATGCTCGGCGAGTACAAGAAGGATTACGAGCCTTACCAGGCCATGGGGCCTCTGGCTGGCGTTTTTGACCAGCGGGCAGCGGAGAAGCTGGTTAACCGTGCCGACACGTACGGATTCGATGCGATATCTGTCGGCGGGGTGATCTCATGGTTGATGGAGTGTCTCTCGGAAAAGCTCCTGGAGCCGGGTGAACTTGGGGTCGAGG
>CAYFQZ010000172.1:0-3496 GCA_964345305.1 uncultured Ignavibacteria bacterium
TTTCGTCAAGCGGATTGAATCGGAGAGTCTGATCTTTATCGGTCCTCCGGCGGACGCAGTTAAGCTTCTGGGCGACAAGGTGGCGGCACGGAAGACCATGAAAAACTCCGGCGTTCCCATCGTGCCGGGAACCGAGGTGGAGATAGGCTCGGACGAACAAGGGGAATCGATAGCCGGGGAGGTGGGCTTCCCCATCCTGATTAAGGCTGTGGGCGGCGGCGGCGGCAAGGGGATGAGGATCGTCAGGGATAAAAAAGACCTCAAAGGGGCGCTGAGGGCTGCCAGCTCCGAGGCCAAGTCTGCCTTTGCCGACCCCAGGATCTATATCGAGAAATATCTGGAGCGGCCCAGGCACGTGGAGATTCAGATACTGGCGGACCAACACGGCAACGTGATTCATCTGGGCGAGAGGGAATGCTCCATTCAGAGAAGGCACCAGAAGGTAATCGAGGAATCTCCCTCTCCTGTGGTGGATGAGAAGATGAGACAGGCCATGGGTCAGGCAGCGGTGACCGCGGCCAAAGCCTCGGGGTACGTGAACGCCGGCACCATAGAGTTTCTGGTCGACTCCGAGCGTAACTTCTACTTCCTCGAATCCAATACCCGTCTGCAGGTGGAGCATCCGGTGACCGAGATGATCACCGGCGTTGATCTGGCCAAAGAGCAGTTGAGGATAGCCAGCGGAATGAAATTGAGCTACCGCCAGGAGGATATCCAGTGGAGAGGCTCTGCCATTGAATGTCGAATCTACGCCGAAGATCCAGAGAACAACTTCCTCCCCTCGACCGGGATTGTGCACTCCTATTGGGAACCCTCAGGACCTGGCATAAGAGTCGACTCGGGCCTCTACGAAGGAGCCGAGGTTTCGCTCTTCTACGATCCTTTGATATCCAAGCTGTTAGCCTGGGGAGAAGATCGCGAGGATGCCATCCGCAGAATGAAGAGGGCCCTGTCCGAATATCGCATCCTGGGGGTGGCCCATAACAACTCCTTCCATCTGGGCGTGATGGAAAATCTCAAATTCCAAAAAGGAGAGATTCACACTCATTTCATCGACGAGGAATTCGAGAAAGAAAAGCCCACAGGGCTGGAGGACAAGGAAGAGTGGCATCAGGCTGTGGCGGTCTTCTCGGCCCTCTTGGACTATCAGGAAAGGAAAAACCACAAGCCCGTCCTATCTTCGGCAAAGGGTAGATCCAAAGATAGCCCCTGGAAGATCGCCGGGCGAAAAATGGGATTGAGACGATTCGGACAGTAGTCATGGTGCGAGAATGGGGTCAATTCCCACCCGGATGGGATCGGAAGGGCCTCGGTCGTAGCTTAATGGAGCCGGGCTTTCAGCCTGGCGGACATGCAGGTTAAAGATGAAATACGTGGTCCAAATAGAAGGCAAGAGCTTCCAGGTGGAGATCAGCCAACTGGACGGAGAGCTGCAGGTTCGCCTTGATGGAAAACCTGTTCAGGCGGATTGCGTCCAGATCGGACAAAAGAGCTTCGCCTCATTCCTTTTCAACAACAGGTCCCTTGATCTGGAGTTCTCCAAGAATGGCGAGAAGGTCTCCGTGTTCCTCGGGGGGAAAAGATACGACTGCGTGCTGGAGGACGAGAGGACCCAGAGGCTCAAGAGGTTGGGGGTGCTTAAGATCGACGCCAAGAAGGAAAACCAACTCAAGAGCCCCATGCCGGGCCTGGTGACCGCCATAGAGGTAAAAGAGGGTGATCTGGTGGTGGCGGGGCAGGGTGTGATCATCGTGGAAGCCATGAAGATGGAAAACGAGCTGAAGGCTAAACACGACGGGAAGGTAAAAGAAGTGAAGGTGAAGAAACACCAGGCGGTGAACAAAGACCAGGTGTTGATCGTGTTCGAATAGAGATGAGGCAGTATCGACTCAGAAGATCATGCCAGAGGGAAGGTTCGCTGTTGTTGAAGAGTTAGTCAAATCTGCGTACCGGAGCGGGAAATGCCAAGAGTTTCCATGGGCTCGGTGCTTCTTTGTTCAGTTCTACTTTCCGTTTACATTTGTGGATGCGGGGGCTCGAAGTCAATCGAAGAGCACCCCGTGCGATTTGCGGTCATCGGGGACCGCACCGGCACAGCCCAGCCGGGAGTTTATGAGCAGGTTCTGGAGGAGATCGAGAGGCTCAGGCCCGATTTCGCAGTCACCGTCGGGGACATGATCGAGGGCCCTGCACCCGACACAGTGGAGATCAACCGCCGCTGGCAGGAATACATGGGAATCGTCCAGACGCTGAGCGCCCCCATTTATTACACCCCTGGCAACAATGACATTTGGGATTCAACCTCTCTCGAGTTTTACAGAAGATACGTCGGAGAGCCTTACTATTCCTTCGACGTACGCGGCGTCCACTTCGTGGTGCTGGATAACAGTCGTTACTTCTCCGTCAAGGACTTCCCCGCGGAGCAAATCGAGTGGCTGACAGACGATCTCGAGAAGAACCAAAATGCCTCCTTCACCATCGTAACGTCGCACGTTCCTTTCTGGATGAATACCATTGCAGAGGAAAAACCCAATACGCTTCATTCTCTTTTCGTCAAGTACGGTGTGGATGCGGTATTCACCGGGCACTACCATCATTACTTCACTGGGGAATACGATGGCATCCTCTATACCGGCATGGGAAGCTCCGGTGGGGGAACGCATTATCCGGTCGGATCTGAGTATCATTTCGCCTGGGTCACAATAGACGAAGACGGCATCTCCATCGCCCCGATAACCATTGGGGCAGTATTGCCCTGGGACGAGGTCACCGCTGCACAGGTGAAACTGATCAACAAGACGAGAGCCGAGGCGGTGAGCATTGGCAAGGTTTCTGTGGGAACAGGCTTAACCGTTCCTCGAACCCAGACCTCTGTCGAGATCAAGAATGTAAGTGACGAGGTTGCGCTCATCGACACATTATCTTGGGAGATACCTTCGGGTTGGAGTGTGGCTCCCAAGAGCGTGCCTGTGGAGATCGAGCCAGGGGAGAGCCATGCTGTTGATTTCACGGTGCAATGCTCTGGGCCGCTTTATCCCACGCCTGCGCTCTCTGTTCGATGCCCGTATGCCGAAGGCAAGGAAATCGAGGTCAAACAAATAGTAAGGGCAACTCGCACGGTCTATGCCTATCAGGCCGCCCAGCCTCCATCGGTTGACGGCAAGCTGACTGAAACCATCTGGAGGAACCCGACCACCAGGTTCTTTTGTAAGGATGCTTCGGCGCTGGAGACCGAGCCGGTGAATTTCTATTTTGCCTGGGATGAGGAAAACCTGTATCTTGCAGCCAGGTGCACGGAGACAAATATGGATTCGATCGCAGCCAATGCGAAGGAACATGACGGGCCGATCTATGGAGAGGACTGCGTCGGTTATTTCCTGCAGCCGGAAAGTGAAGACGGCCCCATGTATCAGATATACTTCAATCCGCTTGGCATTGCCTTTGACCAGAAGGTCAAGATAGAGGGCGGAGTAGCAGTCGATGCAGACAGAGGATG
>CAYFQZ010000173.1:0-2993 GCA_964345305.1 uncultured Ignavibacteria bacterium
GGGTTTTTCGAAGCCACGACTGGCCGTAGACCATTTGTCTGTTAATCCCATGTCACGATTTCTACTCTCCGATGCCCTATGGACCGAAAACAAGCCAACTATGGAGGTATGTCATGGACTCAGATTCTATTTTGGCCGCATCCAGAATCTTCGACTCGCTAGTCAAGGGTCAAGAAGCCGATAGGGCTGCTGCCCTGGCAGCTCTCAATGATCCGGCTCAGGCCATTGACCGTCCTCGTCTTCGCGTCCTGATTCTTGATGCACTTTCGCGAGAGTTCTATCCTGGAAGGGAAGACCTAGAGAAAGACGAAACATTGGTTTGGACCCGATCTTGGCTGCTTAGCGCCTTAGGGAGGGTCAGTGATGACGATACCAAGGCGGCAAGGGTCGTAAGGGATCACCTCAATCCTGAACACGAACCCCAACCCTGGGTGCGCTATTGGACTCTTGAGAGCCTCGTGACGGCAGGGGTATCAGATCTCGAAAAGCTAGCACAGAGTATAGTAGAGCGAGAACAGGAGCCCCTAGTTCGCAAGCTTGCAGTGGCTATCCTGGCATCCAAGGGGGACCGCGCATCAATGCAGGAAATTGAGGACGGACTTGAGGATACTGCATCCCAATGGGCTACGTTGCGTGCGTTACGTATCGTGCCCATCCCGGCGACGGTGAAAAGCCTTTGTGAGATCGTTGATGGTGGTGAGTACTCGGATGAAACCTACGATGCGATCGTCGCGTTAGGCCAGGTCCCAAGTACATCACCGTATGCAGAAAGTGCTGCGCGGACACTTGCGAACTTTGCCGCCCAACACCGTCGCTCTCCAATGCGGGACGGAATGCGGATTAAAGCTCTCTCTGCCCTTGGTAATCTGAAGGTCGAAAGTACCGCTCCCATCCTTATTGAGGAACTTGCCTATGACAACCCCGCTCTCGTACGCGAGGCGGCTTGGGCATTGGACAAGGTGCTGGGGATTCGGACTGCGGCTGCCCGCGTAGTCGAGGCTGCAAGCAAAGCAGGCCGAGACCGTGTCGAGGCATTTGCAAGTGCACTTCGCTGGATGGACCGTGACTCGGTTGTGGAGGAGCTTGAAGCAGCCATGGTTTCAGGGCCTGTGGAGCAGCAAGAGGCTGCGCGCACACTCCTGAGCGAGATAGGGGGCGCAGCAGCCTTTCAAAAGCTCCGGGCGCGTACCACCGCCATGGCCCAGTATGCCACAGTGCTGGAAGAGGCGGAAAGGAAGATCCGGGATCTATTCGAAGCCTCTATCCGAGAGGCACGTAGCGGCTTCAAGTTGGCCACTTTTATGGACATGGTAGTGTTCTTGCTTGGCATAGGGCTCGTCGCTGTCAGTGCAGGGCTTGTGCTGTCCAAAGGTGGCACCTTGGATAGTTGGGCTGGCGTGGGTCTGACTGGGGGGACTGGTGTCTTGGGGGTCGTCTACGGGATCCTGATCGCTAAGCCCCGTCGCCAAGTCCGAGAAGCAGTTGACCACTTGATGTACCTCAAAGTTGTATTTCTCGCCTATCTTCGCCAACTGCATCAGGCTGACCAAGCCTACACACGCCGCTTGCTGGAGGATAAGCCTTTGACCCCTCAGGAAGTGGATGAATTCTCCAAGATGGTTGGGACGACGATGCGCATTGCTGTAGAACAGCTTCACCTCTCCAAGCCAACTGAGTTTCTAGAGAAGTCTGAGGCAAGAAATGCAGATGTGCCTCCATCATCTACTATGAGTAGCCCTGTCAAGAGATAGGACCTTCAAATTGGCGAGAAAGCCATGTTAATATAAAGGGGCCGTCAGGCGAAATGTTAGGGAGAGCCCAAGGCGAACGAGGCAATATGATTGAGAAAGCGGGCCCCGATAATGCCAAAGAGATTCTATCGGTAATCAATACGAGCAATCGCGAAGCATATAAGAACATAATCCCGAAGGAGTATTTTAGAGAGCCTGTTCTATCTCTCGAAAAGCTCTTGGAGGATTTTGAGAGGATGACGTTTTACGTCTACGAAAGTGAAGGCAGGATCGTTGGTGTCGCGGCTCTACAAATTGAAAGTGATGAAGCAGGAAGGATTCACTGGGTCTACATACTTCCAGAGCATCAAAGGAGAGGAATCGGAACTGCCTTAGTAATCCATCTGGAACAGAAAGCCAGAGAGATAGGCCTCAGAAGACTAAGGCTCCTCACCGTAGGGAAAGCCAACTGGGCAGTCAACTTTTACAAGAAGTTGGGGTATAATCTGGCTGATAAGATTGAGAGACCTTGGGGCTTTGACGTGTTCATGGAAAAAGAGTTAGAACTACCCCAACAGGATGCTGCCAGAGGACATTTAGCCGCAAAACCATAAACGCTCGTTGCTGGGCCCTGCGCTTGCAACGGCGTCTATCTACGGCGTTTGTGGCTACAGGTCATCCGGCCCTGCGCCCAAATCCGCCAGCGCGAATCTGTCAATTACCAGGGCCGTTGGGCACTATTGCGAGTATCACTTGGCTCACTATGAAAACCATGGCAGACGCAATGCTAGATATAATTGGTGAGAATAATCAGGTAATTGGACGAGAGAGGGTATCTCTGGACCTCTGAAAATGACCTGTAGACTTGTTTTTCAAGCGAAGGAGAGTAGATGACTGGCCCATTAGCTATTGATATGGCTTACCTCGTTGACACCCTCAAGACAATGGTCAGCATAGACTCTATCCTGCCTCATGAAGAGCGCCTCGCCGAGTTTATCGCTAATGAACTCAGGACGATGGACGTCGAGCCAGAGTGGCACGAGGTGGCCCTAGGTCGTCCTAATGTCTACTGCGCTGTTGACTTGGGTCCCACGGATCGGTTCCTTGTCTTTTCGGGCCACTCCGATACGGTTGGTGTGGCCTCGGGATGGGAAACAGACCCCTTCCAGTTGACCGAGCGCGACGGCCGGTTGTATGGCCTGGGTGCAGTCAACATGAAAGGAGGGCTAGCCTGTTCTCTTGCTGCCTTCAAGGCCCTGGTTG
>CAYFQZ010000174.1:0-10690 GCA_964345305.1 uncultured Ignavibacteria bacterium
CCGACATACCACATTGCAGGCCTCCTTTTCGTCTAGGGTTAATGCCTGAACTTCGATTTAAACCCTATCCGACTAGGGGGCTTGCTTCATAGTCTCAAAACGTCCAGACCGGGGAGCCGCATGGGACTCGAACTCTCAGGAGACCATTTCAAACACTTCTCTGAAAGTTCTTACTTTTGACCAGACTGGGGAGCCAGTTTATTTGGGGTGGGAACTGGGGATCCTCCGGTTAACGTAATTCCTGCTCTCAGTTGATAGCGGCCCCTGTATATATGCAAGTTTACAAAAGACTTGCGGACTTCTCGATTCCGCAATATTCTCTCTTCCGAAAAAGGCAATAGACGGGGCCCGTTTTTGAGCCCCGAATAGGTCCAGATTGCTCTCAGAGTCTCAGATTCTGAGCTTCGGCTCTTGATTTGGTTAACGCATTTGGGTCACAAAGGGGTCCGGTCGTAATCCTTTTCGGAAATGTGCGACAATGCTTTGTGTAGAAGTGCAAGTCCATTTTATTGTTCAACAGACCGGTCTTTCTGGGCTACTATAATCGCGACCGAGGCGAAGACCTCCGAGCCCTCATGTGTCATTATTGGGAAATCGAGCAAGGATAGAAAATATGGTTGACCAGCGCAATTTAAGTCTAGGCCTAAAAACGAAGGGAATGAGTACCAATGCAAATCCGGAAAGATGAGATTGAACGAATTGAAGGAGCCGAAAAGATAACGAAGCGCGTTCGAGAAATTGGAGGCCAAATTGGGATTGATGTTGACACTAACTGGGTCAGTGGTCAGCCCAAGAAGCTTCGGGAGCGACATAGATTGGCTGTTAGCTCCGAAGGCAACACCGAGGAGATCGAGCTGAGCGACGAGGAAGTTACCGACTACGCGGGCGAAGGCAGCTCGAAGACGGACAATAAGCTCTGGACGGTTATTCAACGCCTTGCTTCAAGACCCCGGTCATCAGGTTGAGGGGGCTGACAGATGGTTGATCTATCCACACTTATATCGATTTGTCAAACGGCGTTATCTGCTGGGTCGAAGCTTATTGAGGCAAGTGGGCGTAGAAAGCTGTCGCATGAGGAAAGGGGGCTTCTGATGGCAGCGGCGGAGAAGGGCGAGTTTCATGTGATCTCAGTTGGGCAACCCCCTTACCAATGGATCCGCTCTGGCTCCAAGGATTTTTCTGGCGACAATGATCCAGCAATATCCGCGATGTATGTCGAGGCGTTTAGGTCTCTTTGCGAGCGGGGACTTATTGAGCATAAGGGCGGGACTTTCTTCATGCTCACTGGGACCGGGTTTAAGACAGCCCGTAGTCTGAATGAGGCCTAACTCGCTGCCAGCCGCCGAGCGGCGTAGTGGTAGGGGGAGCGCAATCCGGGACCTGTGCGGGGGTTGTTGGGTAACCGGCAGTCCTACCGCAATGGTTGTTAAGGATTAATATGACTGTTGTCGCATGTGTTATCTCACGTAGGTGCACGGTTCATGCTACGGATTCTCTGCTAACGGTGCAACGAGGTGATGGCACGATAGAACCGCAGGATTGGCGACATCCAAAGATCGTGCCCGTCGAAGCATGGTCCGGTGCTATGGCGTTCTGGGGTTTGGGCAGCATCGAAGGTCATTGGAGCACTCATGATTGGTTGAGTGCCCAAGCGTCAAATGCTGGGGACTTCGATTCCGCTGAGGCATTTGGGGAATCCATCGCTGAAGGACTAAACCATGAGCTACGAGGATTCCGTTTTGTTCGAGAAACCGATGCTGGAATAGGTATTCATTTCACTGCTTACGAGCGGTTTGATGGGATTCAGGTACCGGAATTGTTCCTGATCTCAAATTGGATTAGCACATCCTACAACGAACTTCGAGAAGCGGGTGTTGGCTGCTCTAGAGAGACCTTCCATACTTTTTTCAATGTTCCGTCGTCATCCGACCACAGGCAACGAGAATTTCGGTTGCGAGTCGCTCGCCGGTTCAATGGGGGCGAGGTGCTTCAATACAACAACGGAGACCCAGGCCTTTTTAATAGAGCAGCGAATGGAATCATGGATATGCTTGCGGAGTTGCGGAGTCGTGGCATCATGCAAGATCCGGATGACCCTGCAACTCAACGGGATATTGCCAGAGCGCCAGTTGAGGTGGTAGCTGATCTCCAGTCCACGTTCTGCCGTCCTGGCACACAGCGCGTGGGCGGTAGGATTCGTGACCTGACAGTTTTCCCTGACGGGAGGTATGACTCCACCACAGGCGATGCACCTTGACAGCCTAACTCGCAGCTACAGCTGAGACATTAGGCCGCTCAATGCTACAAACATCTTAATAGGCAGCGTAATGGATGGGTTCAAGCAACATAAGCCACTACTTGCTCAGCTTGAGAGTCGCAAACTTGAGTTTGACCAGAAGCTGAAACGTGCCCTTGAAATTTCGGCGAGTCAGCCCGATATCGAACCAGAAGACCAGGGCTTTCCGGACTCGTATCTGACACTTGCCCTGTATCGACTGAATACAACTCTCACGAGACTTGTCGATCTTGATGAAAGCCGCTTTAACCTATTTCATGAGTACAAGCTAGCCCCAAAATGCGATCCTGCCGAAGTAGTGCCTGGAAATCGTCTTTGCTCAGTATTGACAAAGGCTGCAAAACTTGCGGAGCCGGGAAAAACAATCGGTGCGGGGCATTTTCTTCAAGCGATCGCAGCTGTGACACGGGAGTTAGGAGAGGAGCCCGCATACAGATTCGAGGGTCAGGTCTTACATAGCACCTTCTCAATCGAGACACTAATGTGGGGCCTTGGTTACACAGCTTGGACGCCACTCTCAGACGCCCCAGAAGTAAGAGACTTGTTTGCAGCAATTGAGGGCAGAGAGCCAACAGAGGACTTTCAGTATCTCATGGCAATTGAAGAGGATCGCATTGTCTTACGGCCCACAAGCATCCTTAATCCTTATCGCTTAGCGGATAAATCTGGCGTCGTGCGTCCGAGCCTAGCTGTGCTCACACATTTCAAGGAACAATACTCAAGTGTTACCCCGTCCGAGCTGATGCAGCTTGAGGATCTCATTAATGATCCACAGGCAAAAGAAGAGGACATTCAGCACTTCTTTGAGAAGCACCCGCAATTCTTTAGGCGATGGGACCACCGTGATGTATTCCCGCATGTATTCCTGACTCGGGAGGACTCCGGCCCCCTAATCCCTGATTTCCTCCTTGTGGATCCAGAAGCTCAGCGAGCCACCATTGTAGATCTCAAACTTCCGCGAGCTCGGCTTGTCCGCCGAGAGAAAAATCGCGATCGATTTTCCGTAGCGGTTACAGAAGCTCGGGCCCAGTTACTTGAATACCGTGACTGGTTTGAGGAGCGAGGTAATCGTGAAAGACTAAAGGAGCACCTTGGCATCGAGATCTATCGCCCTCACCTTGGTGTCGTAATTGGATCGTCCATGGAGTTTCGGAACGCGTTTGATCGTCAAAAACTCATGGCCACAATACATGACGTGGAAATTGTCACTTACGACGACATCATGGCTAGTGCTCAACGTCGGCTGGCACTGATTAGGTCAGGTCTACGGTGAGGAACGACTTATCAAGCCGCAGCAGCAAGGGAGGGGCGATGGCCGCGGCAGCTGATGCAATGAGCGACTGAGCGCCAGGATATTAGGTGGCTATAGTAGCGCTTTATACATAACGTCATGCTGCCTTTTTTTCGGAGGACACATGGAACGAATCAGCCCTGATGAACTCAGAGCCAGCCGGGTCTATTTCACGGAATTCGATAGAGTGACGTACTCCCAGGTTGCTTGGACATCTATTGAGGCTGATAAGATTAAGCGCAACCTCGAGCGAAAACTCAAGCTCCTGGTACTAGTCAAGGGCCACGTCGTAATCGCCGCTTCTCATCTCTTGGAGTCAGAACTTGCGCGAGAGGTCATCGCTCCTTACCCACAGCTATTCTGCGAGCGCATAGTCGTACCAGCTCTACGCGCGGAATTCCCGACCTGTAAAGCTTTCCTAGAGAGTAAGCTTGTTGCCTCTCCCGAGGGAGAGGCACAGCTCTATGCTGGGAACGAGCAAATAGCCATGGCTCAAATGATTGACGAAAGCGCCATGGTTGTGGATTGGCACGTTGATGAGACCAGCAAATGGTTTAGGGACAGGCTTGTCTCTGACCTTCGCAGCCAGAACAGCCTCGTGAATATGAGCCTGAAACACAAAGGACTTACCTTTCCACAGGAACTCTGTATAGAAATCGAACGCGCTCCTATGTTGAGTCGTGGATTCGTCTACCAACTCACTAAGGATATGGAGAGCCTAGAATTCCGAGAAATCATCTGTACCTATACGGACTTCCTATACTACCTGGCTGGAGCTAGAGCCGTGAATTCGGAGGGAGTGCTTCCACAAGAGAACATCATAGACTTCAGACTGAGTGATTTGTCTGAGCGCGCAACGCCCCTCTCCGAAAATGAGGTCTTCTTCAAGATCTTTGTCGATATTGTAAAGGCGGCAACATCGACATACTTCCCTTTAGATCTCTTGGATGCACTATCCATTCCCGACGTCATCGCCCTTCACAGCATTGCCATCGACGACCATTTCGTTGAGAAGTACAATGCCATTCAAATGAGAACCAAGCAAGGTCTTGAGTTGCAGGATGCCGAACGCCTAGTGTTGCTGATGCAAGAACTGCAGGAATTCGAGCGAGAGCTACATAACGAATTCACGCGGGCTATACAGAGAGAACTTCCGAGCCACCTTAGAGAACTCAGAAGCCGTCGGGCTGCAGATTTTATACATTCTATTGCATCGCTTGTTTTTACGGCATATGGCATGATTTCCGGAATTAAAAACATATTGGTGTCGGGTCTTCGATTGGCGGGAAGGAATGAGATCGCCACTGGAATCGAGAATAGGATCGAGGAAAGGCTGGATGCCTGCAGCAAAATCATCAATCAGAGAGCGTCTGGTGAACGGGCCATTCTGATAGCGTTCATTGACAAACTCAGGAAGGAGTATACTAGGAAGATGTTCTATCCTGGTCAATAGGGCACTTGGTGGTTGGCTATATAGACTGGCAGGTGCCGCGGCTGAGCGCCAGCGTGTTAAGTTGACGATGAATGAATAACAGCGAGCAAGTTCAAACGCGAGGAGGCAAGCGTGAGACAACATCGTAGACCGCAACCTCCAAGGCCACCGAAGCCAACCGATCGGCCACAGAATTTAAGGACTCCGCGCCCAGCGGGCAAGTCCAAGTGGGTCAAAGCACACTGGCGATGGGACTACAACAATCACCAATGGGAATGGTTCCAAGGTCACTGGAGTAAGTAAGGCGACCCGCTAGAAGATATTTCAAGTAGGTCTTCCCCGGGAGGCAGCGACATGGCGGAACCGACGATCTCTAAAGCCATTTGGTTGAGTGCGAGCGAGTGCATAATCCAGGCCTGGCTAGGTATGCGGGG
This sequence comes from uncultured Ignavibacteria bacterium, assembly GCA_964345305.1. Classification (GTDB taxonomy): domain Bacteria; phylum Zixibacteria; class MSB-5A5; order MSB-5A5; family SM1-73; genus SM23-73-3. The sequence continues at coordinate 5,454 of CAYFQZ010000174.1, forward strand.
CAAGTTAGACCAACCCAGCGAATCCGAGCGGTTCCGGATGGAGCAGGGCCAGGAGATCGGAGCATTGGCACGAGAGCTCTACCCGGATGGTGTGATGGTAACGAGTTCGGAGGAGCGTTCTGCCGCCGAGATGACGCAGGAACTAATTGCGGACGGGAGCAGGGAGACGCTGTTCGAAGCCGCATTCGCCAATGGACCATTGAGGGCGAAGGTGGACATCCTACGTCGGCAAACCTCTGGCTGGCACGTACTCGAAGTGAAGTCCAGCTTCGTGGACACGGACAAGCTGGATGAGTTCACCGACGACCTGGCCTACACCGTGATGGTGTTGCGGCGATCGGGGTTGCCTGTGCATAGAGCATCCCTCGTGCTCCTCTCTCGCGAGTACCGATTCGGCGACGATGTCGAAATGCTATTTGAGATCGTCGACAGGACTAGTGAGATAGATCAGAAGGTAGCCGATGCCGAGGCTGTAGCCGACGAAGTTGTCGCTACGCTCACGGGAGCCGCGCAACCGGCGGCGGTGTTGGTTGGCGCGTGCAAAGGCTGTCCGTTCTTTTCAATTGAATGCCTGGGAGTAGGTGTTAAGCATTCAGTCCTCGATCTCCCGCGATTGCATCCTTCGAAGGTGAAGCAGCTGGGCGCAGATGGCATTGTCGACATGTCGGATCTTCCCAAAAGCTTCAAACTGACAGATCTCCAACGCCGGGCCCTCGATTCCGCCTTGTCAGGGGAAATGTTCGTCGGGCCTGACCTTCGAGCGGCTTTGGATGGGATTTCTTGGCCCTGCCACTATTTGGACTTCGAGACGGTGGCAACGTTTTTGCCGTTGTACCCAGAGAGGCGTTGCCACGAGCAAGTTTTGACCCAGTTCAGCATTCATCATTGTGACAGCCCAGGCAACGTGACGGGATATGATGAATACCTAGCGGACCCAACAACGGACTGTGAACGAGAGCTCGCCATACAACTGATTGAAGCCCTCGGCGATGACGGTGATGTGATCATGTACAGCAGCTTCGAGAAGACGCGGGTTAAGGGATTAGTGAAACGGTTACCTGGTCTGTCGGATAGGCTGCAGGCTATCATCGATCGGTTTGTCAACCTGCTGGGGTTGGTGTCGAAGCACGTCTACCACCCGGAGTTTCGCGGGAGTTTCTCAATCAAGTCTGTGCAGCCGGCTCTTGTGCCGGATCAGTCCTACGAGGAGTTGGACATCCGGGATGGTGACACAGCGATCACGCGATTCGCTCGGATGACCCGCGGCGAGATCACCGGGGGCGATGTCGGGGCCACGCGGCGAAAGCTTCTCGAGTACTGCAAGCAGGATACCTTGGTGATGCTGCGGCTGCACGAGCGGCTCGAGGAGCTATGCTGCTGAAAGAAGACCTAATATTCCGAAGTATTTCCTTGAAGTCTCCCATCATGAGTGCCCATGATACCGTCATAGGCAGCACCGTGATCTTCTCCCCCTGATCACTCCTCTCGTGACCCTCGCAACAGCTTTCGCTGCTCAGCCCAGCCCGGAGTCTGAGTGATCCGGCGCATTTCTCGTTCTGGTACATCGGGAGCGAACGATCCCTTGCTTGGGGACATTAGGATTTCATCCTGGATGTCCGGTGCCAGGTACAGCAAGTCCATGATCTGGGTAACTCGTGCTCGGCTTAGCCCCATCAACGAAGCGATCTCTGCGTAGCTACTGACGACACCCTCGTCCATCAGCCGGTTCCAGCGGTGCGCCAGAGCAAGCAGTCGGGTGAGTCTGGGCAAGTCCTCATTGGGAAGTGGCGGATTTTTCAGGCAAGATCCATTTCTTAAGTGCCTACGTCCGCGGCGGCCTGTCTGGAAATGAACCTCAAACTCAACGCGTGAAAGACTCTGACTGACAGTCTGCTGACTCATTCTGCAACCTCGTTAACAGTCGTGGCCTCGGCCACGAGGGCTTTGATGCCCGACGGTTGGAAGGTAATCCCCATAGTTCCAGATTCCCCATCAAAGTCCACTTGTTGGATGAGCAGGCGGGCGATTCTTGTCCGTTCGCGAGGAAGAAGGACATCCCAAATGGGATCAAATTGGGCGATAGCGGTTGTCAGATCCTTGGTATCGATTTTCTGATCCTGAAGATCGGAGAGCTGACGCTGAAGCGAAGAAAGGCGTGAGCTTGTCGATTCCATTTCTTCCGCCACCTGATCTAACCGCTCAGCAGCCTTTGAGGCAACTGAGTCACCCTGAGAAATGGATTGCAGTAGAGTTTGTTTCTCTGCCTGAAGTCGGTTCAGCTGCTGTTTCGTGATCCGGATCTCAGCTTCTAAGTGAGTTGTTTTTTCAACGATCTGTTTTTGAGCAGCCCGAATCGTTTCTTCTACAAGAGCGGGGTGCGAGCCAATGGTCCTAATGCGCTCGTATATGCACCGCTCAATTTCTTCGGCCGGAATCGATTTGGTGGGACAGCTCGCCCAACCCATTCTCTGGGCCTTGCCACACACGTAGTACCGATAGCTCCGGCCGTTCTTCTTGATGAATGTGTGGACCATTGCGGCATCGCAAGGGGCACAACGAAGGATACCCTTGAGAAGTGCACCGTGGCGATTGCGGACACCTCGTCCACCGTTGGAGCCGTTCCTCTTAAGAATTCGTTGGGTCCGCTCCCAGACTTGCGGATCGACAATCCCTTCGTGCTCGCCATCATAGATCTGGCCTTGGTGGAAAACCTTCCCGATGTAGACGGGATTGTTAAGCAACCGGCGAAGGGAAGCCTTCTGGAACGGTCTGCCTTTGCGGAAGAAGCCTCGCTTTGTAGTCCAAGATTTAGTTGTCCAAGTCCTTTCAATCATCTCAGATAAGGTCGCTGCGAGGGATTCGTGCTTCAGGTATAAATCGAATATGGTTCGGACGCGAACCGCCTCGTCACTGTTGATGATAAGCTTACTGTCTAAAATGTCGTATCCTAGTGGTATAGTCCCGCCTATCCATTTTCCTTTTCGCCTTGCTGCAACCATCTTCTCTCTTGTGCGCTCAGCGATCATCTCCCGCTCGAATTGAGCGAAGGAAAGGAGGATGTTCAACGTCAGCTTGCCCATTGAGTTCGATGTGTCGAACTGCTGAGTCACGGAAACGAAGCTCACACCGTGGCGATCCAGGATGTCAACGATTCGGGCGAAGTCCAGCAGGGAGCGGGAGAGTCGGTCGATCTTGGTGACAACGATGCAGTCCACGAGGCCATCCTGGGCGTCTTGAAGGAGACGATCCAATGCGGGTCGTTCCATTGTGCCGCCGGAGAATCCTCGGTCATCGTATCGTTCATCTAAGGCAGCCCAACCTTGGCCCGCCTGTGACTGGATGTACGCCTCAGCCATCTCGCGTTGATTGTCGATGGAGGAGAAATCACCCTCGGCCTGCTCGGGAGTCGAGACGCGGGTGTAAATGGCGCAGCGGATGATTCCAGCTTCATCGGCCATTGCCCTTGCCTCTTTTCTTCAGACCAAAGAACAAGTAACCGTTCCACTGGGTGCCCGTGATCGCCCGGGCGATGCCACTCAGCGATCGGTATACCTTTCCGCCGTACTCATATCCCCGGTCCAGCACAGTGACCTGGTGAATCTCACCACGGTACTCTCGCGTGAGGATCGTGCCGGGTGCTGGGTGCAATCCCGTGGTCTGGACGTGTACGGGCAGAACCTCGTTTGGGTGATCCTTACCGTTCTTGAGCTTTCTCGGTGGCAGGATGCGGACATCGAGGTCATTAGCGATCTCCTCTGCGCGGCGCTTGGCCCGCTCCGAAAGCCCCCCATACTCCAGTTCTTGGATTCGCCAGGCCAAGCGCTTGAAGAGCTGGTCCTTGTGATGGCTCCGGGTTTCGGTACCGAAGAGTTCCAGGTGCTTTTCGCGCAGTTCAGCCACCGTCATCCCCCGAAGGGCTTGAATCTGGGCTGCGATGCTCTCGGCCATTTGTAACTCCTTTGAAATAGGCCACTTGGGCCGTTAACCCAGTTCCCATTCATCACTCCGGAGCCCGAAAGAGTCAAGTTGTTCTTGATGCATTTCCTGGGGGCCATTCTCGCCGGATTGGCCGATTTTCTTGCAGCTCAACTTCCGGATTCGCATCAGCCGCAGATACCCTTCGGCCAGGATGGCGGCGATCTGTCCGATGCCCTCCCGCTCCAGGCGCTCCCATTGGCATGTTTCCAAGATTCGTTTGGCCATGGTGTGTTACCCTCTATTAGGTAAAGGCCCATAAAAGAAATGGAAGGGGACATAAATTTTCGCTTGCATTGGTTTTTACTAGTTGCCGATACGAAGTGTTGAGCCATCACGAACGTTGGAAATGACGCAGACACACAAGCATAACTTGCCACAAAAGGGGACAATTTGCTCCTGCGCTTGACTTGCTCTACTTGACGCGAATCATGTGAGTCTCATAATTGAGCTGGAGGCAGGATAATCTGTGGAGGAGTTGAGGAAAGATCCCACTTCAACTTGAAATCGAAACGAGCCAGACATGGGAAAAAATTTACTTCATCACATCCTCAGGCGTATTGACCAAATCGAACCACCGGTAAAATTGGACGCCGAGGAGGTGGATACTTACCCTCGCGAAGAACTGGAAGCTCTTCGAGAATCCAGGATTCTAAAACCTTACGGCTATCGGAAGGTGAAATTAAGGGAGCTATTCTCTCCGGAGCGAGCCGCTACTATTCCCAGAGAAGGTGGCTATGAGGTTAATATCCCGCGTATCGCCGAGTTGCTGAGAGAGCGTAACAACCTAGAGGGTGAGTTTTCTTCGAGTGGGATGAATCTCTTCGCGTTAGGAAAAAGGAAGATAGAAAATAAAAGGAGCAGCAGAGTACATTCTATAAAAGTCTTCTTCTCATTATTTAATCGAGACGAATCACGCTTCATGGATGTATGTGAAAGGATTCGCGATCCAGAACATTCTCCGATATTCTTGCTGACTCCACAACCTGTAATCATATCTTCTAAGAAGAGTCGTGAAATTAGAGAGTGGGGTCTTAATATTATTTCATTAATAGAACATCTAACTTGCGATAATTGGATTCTTCCATGGGATAAGCTTATAGTGCCATTTTCAGATGTGAAAGAACCCGTTCTTAAAATAATCCGTAAATCTCATCAAGTTTATTACAAAGGGATAGAAATCAAAATCACTCCTACTCCATTTAGATTTCTTTTGACACTGGCTGAGAATGCAGGCAACCCGGTTCATAGAAGCGAGCTCG
>CAYFQZ010000175.1:0-2735 GCA_964345305.1 uncultured Ignavibacteria bacterium
CCCGGTCTATGGCGTCGATCTCCGAGTGGAGATAGCGCACCTTCACGTTCATCTGAGCCAGATAATCGGCCAGGTCTTCGGCCATCCTCTTGGTGAGAGTGGTGACCAGGACCCTTTGCTTCTTCTGCGTACGTGCTCTGATCTCCTCCAGAAGATCGTCCACCTGGGTGGAGGAGGGCTTGACCGTGATCTTTGGATCGATCAGCCCGGTGGGCCGAATCACCTGCTCGACTATCACTCCCTTGCATCTTTCCAGTTCAAAATCAGCCGGAGTGGCGGAGACGAAGATCACCTGGTCGATCATGGACTCGAATTCCTCGAAGAACAAGGGCCGGTTATCCAGTGCGGAAGGAAGTCTGAATCCATACTCGACCAGTAACTCTTTCCTGGATCTGTCTCCTGCAAACATTCCTCGGATCTGAGGCACGGTCTGATGAGACTCGTCGATTATCATCAGGTAATCCTTGGGGAAGAAGTCCAGAAGTACGTTGGGCCGCTCTCCGGGTGCCCTGCCGGAAAGATGACGGGAGTAGTTCTCGATTCCGGTGCAGTATCCGATCTCCCGCATCATCTCGATGTCGAACCGGGTGCGAGATTCCAGCCTCTGCGCCTCCAGAAGCTTGCCCTGCGACCTGAAGCACGCCAGCCTTTCCTCCAGCTCCGCTTCGATATCCTTGATAGCCCGCTCCAGCTGGGGATAGGTGGTCACGAAGTGCTTTGCCGGATATATGGCCACCCTGGGCTTTTCCTCCAGGATCTCACCCTTAAGAATGTCTATCCTTGATATCTTCTCTATGGTGTCGCCAAAAAGCTCAATTCGGATGGCTGTTTCCTCGTAGGCAGGATGAACCTCTATGGTGTCACCCCTCACCCGGAAAGTGCCGCGGGCAAACTCGATGTCGTTTCGGGAGTAGTGGATATCGATTAACTCCTTGAGAATCTTATCTCTCTCACGCTCCTCTCCCACTTCGAGGAACAGCAGAAGCTCTTTCCAGTCCTTGGGCGACCCGATCCCGTAAATGCAGGAGACGCTTGCCACGATCACCACGTCGTCTCTCTCCAGAAGCGAGCTGGTAGCTCTTAAGCGCAGCCGGTCGATGTCGTCGTTGACGGACGTATCCTTCTCTATGTAAGTATCGGATGCTGGAACGTACGCCTCGGGTTGGTAGTAATCGTAATAGCTTATGAAGAACTCCACCGCGTTTTGAGGGAAAAAACCTTTCAGCTCGCCGTAGAGCTGGGCCGCCAGGGTCTTGTTGTGGGATATGATGATGGTGGGTTTGCCTGCATTGGCGATGACGTTCGCCATGGTGAAGGTCTTGCCTGATCCAGTGACCCCCAAAAGGGTGTGGTATTTCTTATTCTGCTTGAGTCCCTGGGTCAGTTCCTGTATTGCCTTGGGTTGATCTCCTTTGGGCTGATAGTCTGAGACTAATTCGAATTCTGCCATTTCTCTGCGGGCTTGAGCCTTGCTGAGTCTAATCGGTTGACTATGCTTATCTTGATCGCGCTATTTATGTTACGCTAAAATATCAGGGCTGCTTGCGTTCTCTTTGAACGACAAGGGATTGCTGCCAATCAGGTTCAGGTTGCCATCGATTTGTTTCAATTCTATTTCGAAGTTCACCACCCTGAAAGCCTTTGCCCCGTGGTCAGGTGACAGGTGGCAATACTTCTCGGTGATCTTCACCGTGGAGTGCCGCAAAACCTCCCGAACCGTCCTTAAGTCTACGCCAGCCATCAAAAGGTGACTGGCGATGGTGTGCCATAGGGTGTGCAACGTGGCATCTTTTATCTCGGCCTGCTTTAGGATGCTGCAAAATCCTCTGCTGTAATAGCCCGGTCGATAAAGCGGCTCGTTTTTGTCGTTGTCAAAGACGTACTTTCCGCGTTGAGGCGTATCCATAAGCAGTCGACGAGATGTGATGTGAACACCCGGGACACGGCAGTAAACAAAAAGCGCAGAGGGGCCAGCCTCTCCGTTTTTTCCTTTGTCCGGTTGAACGATCCCCGCCCTGCCTATCCTTAATCGGTTTACCGGCTGTCTGTTGGTGCTAATGACACAGAAGTATTTCATTTTTGATCAGGCCATAGTAAGAAACAAGTTTCTGCCACACGTTCTGATCACTCCACTCTGACTGCTTCTCTTCCGTGCGCTTTAGGCAATAACAATGCCGCAATGTGTCTCTAGGAGCCACAGAATGCGAAGATTCTTGCACATATAAGTCGCAAACAGTCCATTAGTCCGGTTTCACCCGTAGAGGGCGGGGAGATTATCTAGAGTTTGGCTTCACGCAAGTGTGTGCAGATGAACCCACCGCACGGGAACTTCTGGAAGGCTGAGTCTTTGCCTTTCAGAGGGCTGTCTCTTGGCACGCTCCGTGCTACACCAGAGCATCAAGGTCTTATCGCTCTGGTAGGCCCTATGTTAAAACTTCCATTCACAGGAACAGGGGAATCGCACTGTATGCAGCACCAAGCGCGACGGGTCTGGTGTCTGAACGAGAAATAAAAAGCTGAATGAAAGGAGGTGGAAAAAGGACTTGGGATGAAGTGTAGGCATAATTACAGAATTAACTGATGAACGTCTGAGTCTGCTTCCCTTAAGCCTATGATAGCAGAAACTGAGTTTTCGCGGTCAAGACCAGAGACTAGAAAAGTTGACAGAGCAGATCGGCGGGTCAGATTAGAGTGGAAAGGAGGTAGTTAAAATGAGACATGCACGGCCTTTGATG
>CAYFQZ010000176.1:0-8574 GCA_964345305.1 uncultured Ignavibacteria bacterium
TTCCACACAAGGGCAGGCTGTTCAGAATAGACTCAAGTTCACTGTTGATGGGAACCGAGCGAGGCTTATCGCTCTTAATGTGAAAGCCAAACTCTGGCTTGGGTTGGACATTAAGGAGCTTGTCATCCAGCTTCGCGTCGTCGCACTCCAGGTACACGAGTTCTGAGCGTCGAAGTCCGGTGTGGAGAGCTATGCTCACAACCTTCCGCCAGAAATCATCCGACACACTTAGGATCTTGACAACCTCAAGGTCATCAAAGTATCTGACCTGTCTGGCATTCCTGCTCTTCATCTTCTTGAAGTCAACCATCTTTGATCGTTTCTGCATGCGAACACAGACACGGTTCGAAAGACGTACTGACCGGCAGAGTCGGTGGTGCTGAGGCATAAGAAACCCGCAGCCATCTTCGCACCAACGTTATAATCAGTCCCGCTCTCGGGTCAAGCAGAATCTTCTTGCCAATGCAAGAAAACTCCGTATTTTAAGAGTGGAAAGGCAAACTCTCGTAAGGGCTGTGCGAGATGAAATGCCTCTCTTTCCATGTGCCGTGAAGAACCGGGAGGTCCCATGCGTTCGCTCACTATCGTTTTCTGTGCTATCGTCGTCCTCTTTTCTTTCTCGCAGACACAAGCTACTGTCATCCACGTTCCAGCGGATTCGTCCACGATTCAGGGCGGGATAGACGGGGCCGTGAACGGAGATACCGTTCTGGTTGCTCCAAATACGTATTATGAACATATTAACTTCGACGGCAAGGCGATACTGGTTAGAAGCGAAGCCGGAGCGAGCACCACGACCATAGCGATGGTGTACCAGAACATCCAACTTGTGCGCTTTGAGAATGAGGAGGATTCCACGTCCGTTCTGGAAGGATTCCGATTGGAGAACGCCGACGTTGGTTCAGGTCATCCGGGAGCCATTCGCTGCATTCACTCCTCTCCGACAATTAGAAACTGCTTGTTCGTCAACAACACGGGGACTCAAGGTGGCGCCATGGGCTGCGCGGACGGCAGTGCGCCGAGAATCCTCAGCAACCAGTTTATCGCCAATTCAGCCATCGGCGGAGGTGCCATTTTTCTGGACAGTTCCTCTGCGGAAATCTCAGGTAACCTGTTTTTGGGCAACTCCGCAGCTAACGGAGGCGCCATCTTCTGCAAGGACTACGCCAACGCGTCGATACGCTACAATCTTTTCAAGAATAATACTGCCAGCACCTGGGGTGGAGCACTTTACTGCTTCTTCGACTCTTCCACAATAGTGAACAACACTCTGGACAGCAACTCTGCAGTCGACGGAAGCGGCATCTTCAACGGCTCGGCATCCTCGGTCATCATAGAGAACAATATTGTCTCGAACGGTAGTGGAAGCGGCCTCTTTTCTTTTGCTGCGGACCTACCCGTGCTCTCTCACAATGATATTTGGAACAACTCCGGTGGCGACTATAGTGGTTGTTCTCCGGGTTCCGGGGACATATCCGCTGACCCTCTGTTCTGCGATCCTGGAAGCGGCAACTATTATCTTCATGCAACCTCACCCTGTCTTGGCGCCGGGCAAGCTGGTGCAGATATCGGTGCTTTCAGCACAGGCTGCGGGCGGGTTACTGTGACCCCCGGCCCTGACCAGGGTGGTTCTGCCAGCTCCGACGTTTCAATCTTCTTTGAAGTACAAAGTTTTCAAGAGTCGCCTGATACATTCGACGTGAGCGTTTCGGATGAGCTTGGATGGAATATCAATCCCACCCAACTTGAACTTGCCTTGGATCCAGGACAAACGGACACGGCCGATTTCACCGTTTCAATCCCCTATGTGTCTGTTGGCACGGCGGACAGCATCTTGGCAGTCGCCGTTTCCCGAAGTGAGTCAGTTTTCCGAGACTCGGCTTCTCTTGTGGTCACTTGCGTTGCCTACGCCGAGGGCGTAGACGTGACAGCCGGGAACGACCAGACCGGCTATGCGGACAGCATTGTTTCCGTGACTTTCTACATTCAAAACGTGGGAGCGGCTCCGGACAGCTACAGCCTTGACATATCAGATACCCGCGGCTGGAGCATTGTTCCTGTTCATTACGACCTTGTCCTCGAAGCGGGCCAGAGTGAGCCTGTGAACTTCACAGTCGGCATTCCATACGTCCCCCTTGGCACGACCGACCAGCTTACTCTTGTCGCTGAATCAAAAACCAATCCTTTGGCGTTTGACTTCGCATCCCTCAGCGTCACCTGTAACGCCTATGTGGAGGACTGGAGCATAAGTCCGGGTAACGCCGTCACCGCGCCATCCAACAGTCTGGCAACCGCCGTCTTCTTTGTCCAGAACACGGGTCTTGCACCCGATTCCTGCCGTCTGACGGTCTCTGATTCTCTCGGTTGGGATATGCAGCCACAGGAGTACAGTGTGGCGTTGGACCCCGGGCAACAGGACTCCCTTTTCTTCGAAATCCAGGTTCCTGGTGCTCCCGTGGAGACGACCGACAAGATCACCTTGGCCGGGGTTTCTCTCACGAATCCTTACGTAGCCGATACGGCCTCTCTGCTTGTCACCTGTGAATCGTACAACGTCACTATTACCGAAATCATGGATGTGGGGAACGACGAAGGGAAGCAGGTGCGCGTGGAGTGGTCAAGCTTCCCACCGTCCGACCCATTGGTGACTGAGTTCTCGGTGTTCAGACGCAGGGATTTACTCCTGGCTGCTCCATTCGAGTATCCGCCCGGAGATTGGGATTGGCTAATCACTATTCCTGCCTACGGTGAAACTCTCTATTCGGCTGTTGTACCTACTCTGAAGGATTCCACCATCTCCGAAGGAATGCACTGGTCTGTCTTCTTTGTCAGAGCAGGAACAGACAGCCCCACCGTCTACTTCGACTCACCCGTGGATTCCGGTTATTCGCTCGACAACCTGTCACCATCTCCTCCGACCGGGCTTTTCGCAACCCATGAACCGGCAGTCACGAAACTCATCTGGGGTGCCACCACATCCCCGGACTTCGACTATTACACGGTCTACCGAGATACACTGGAAGGATTCACACCGAACCTGAGCAACCGGTTGGGGTATACTATCGATACTTCACTTGTCGATTCGACCGCTCAGCTCGGAAGGACCTACTACTATTTGACCTCTGCGACTGACTTCTCGGGCAATGAAAGCGATCCGTCCAATGAGGCAATAGGAGTACGATACATCGCGGGAGATGCGAACGCGGACGGCGCCGTAGAGTTGGGAGATGCAGTCTACGTCCTGAATTATCTGTTCAGGAATGGACCCGAACCGTCCCCTATGGAGTCCGGGGATGCCAACTGCGACGGGACTGTCAAGTTCGGTGACGTGATCTACCTGATCAATTACCTCTTCAGGGATGGCCCGCCTCCCGGCTGCCCTTGATCCGAACATCTTCAGTTGTCAGATACCGGGCCGAGCCCCTAAATCAGAGACTTGGCTGCGTTATCCGTGCCCTGCCTGTCAGGCAAAATCTTCTTGTCAATACAGAAAAGGTGCATATCTTAGGAGTGTAGACCCAATCTTTGATGGGGGCTCCCTAACATGAGTTGAGACTCTTCTCTTTGACCCAAAAGTCCAGGAGGTCTTCATGCTAAAACGCAAGACATTGGTTCCACCAATGTGGCTTTCACTCCTTGTGTTCTGGGCAGTGTCTGTTTCTGCCCAGGCCCCCCACATCGTGTCAACATCACCGGCCCAGAACGAGCTGAACGTGGCGCTCTCCACCAACATATCAGTGACCTTCGATGTGGACATGGACCAGACCACTATTAACGACTCCACCCTTGTGGCGAATGCCATATGTACGGGCCTGCATTTGGGTACGATAACTTATGACGGTCCGAGCAAAACAGCCACGTTTTACCCTATTGAGGACTTCGAGGAAGGAGAAGTGGTTGCCGTGGTGCTTACCACACGCATAGAGTCCTCCGGCGGCACTCCTCTTGACAGCGCTTATGTATGGTCTTTCACGTCGGCTGTTGACGATGGTTTAGGCACCTTTGCCCCCCATTCCGTCTATGCGGCGGGTGACGGTCCTCGCGCAGTCTTTTCTGCCGATCTGGATGGCGACGGCCACCTGGACTTAGCGGCTGCAAACTTGAATTCCGCCAACGTCTCGGTCCTGCTGAACAGCGGAGATGGTACCTTTGCCTCCCAATCCGTCTATGTCGTTGGTCACGGTCCTAACTCGATATTTTCTGCCGATCTGGACGGCGATGGGGACTCAGACTTGGTAACTGCGAATTTTAGTCCCAACAACGTCTCGGTTCTGCTGAACAACGGGGATGGCACCTTTGCCCCCCATTCGGTCTATCCGGTGGGTGTTCGGCCTCAGTCAGTCTTCTCAGCTGATCTTAACGGTGATGGTGATCTGGATCTGGCGACTGCAAACGCCGGTTCCGGCAACGTCTCGGTTCTGTTGAACAACGGAGATGGCACCTTTGCCTCCCAATCCGTCTATGTCGTTGGTGCCGGTCCTGCCTCGGTGTTCTCTGCCGATCTGGACGGGGACGGTGATCTGGACTTGGCAACTGCAAATTCCGGGTCCAACAACGTCTCCGTTCTGTTGAACAACGGAGATGGCACCTTTGCCTCCCAATCCGTCTATGTCGTTGGTGCCGGTCCTGCCTCGGTGTTCTCTGTCGATCTGGACGGGGATGGGGACCTGGACCTGGCGACTGCGAATTTCGGGACCAACAACGTCTCGCTTCTGCTGAACAACGGGGACGGAACCTTTGCCCCCCATTCCGTCTATCCGGTGGGTGGCGGCTCGCCTCAGTCAGTTTTTTCTGCTGATCTGGATGGGGATGGTGACCTGGATCTGGCAACTGCAAACCGCGGTTCACGCGACGTTTCGGTTCTGCTGAACGACGGGGATGGCGCCTTTACCCCCCATTCGCTCTATAGGGTGGGTGATGATCCTTTCTCAGTCTTTTCTACCGATCTGGATGGGGATGGGGATCTGGACTTAGCGGTAGCAAATGGGGAATCCGACAGTGTCTCGGTTCTGCTGAACAAACCTGAAGTCGACGTGGAGACCACACCAGAACTTGTTCCAGCCCGATTTTCTTTGTGCCAGAACTACCCCAATCCCTTTAATCCGTCGACGGCGATCAATTACTCAGTCCCAACTCGCTGCCATGTGACCATCACCATATATAATCTTCTGGGGCACAGAGTGAATACTATCGTTGACGAGGTCAAACCTGCGGGGAAATATAGAACCTATTGGGATGGTAGAAACCAACATGGCAGAGCCCTGGCAACAGGCGTTTATTTCTACCAGATTAAAGCGGGCCATCTGACTGAGACGAAAAAGATGTTGCTGTTGAAGTAAAGGGAGCCTGGCTGAATCCGGACCCATACATTCAACAATCTCGACGAGACATTTGCCGGTCCCTATGAAGTCTGAAATCGAAATATCGCAGCGTGCCTGACTAGAGCGATGTGGTGTACCTGTTAAACCATGTGTTCAAGACCAGCTCGCCCCCGGCTGCCCCTAATCCGAACATCTTCAGTTGTCAGATACCCGGCCAAGCCTGGAAGCCGGAGGTTCGGCCTGGCTTCGCTGCAGTCGGGCAGCTTGGTGTAGCGTGTATTCCTGGACGCTTGAGAAGCACATTCTGTTGGTGGCCATCAATGGGTCAGCAGCGCAAGACTTGCGTTCCTGCGGACGGTTTTAAGGTTGATGTGGACGTTTATTTACCACAATTCGCTTGCGTGAAACGCAAAGAGTCGTATATTAGAGATGGAGGCTCTGGTACAGCAATAGGTAGTTTAAGACAGCTTGGCTGATGCTTCCATCTTCTGCTCGCTCAGGAGACTGGCATTTCCTGCAGAGTCCTTCAGTCTCAATCGCAAACTTGAAGAAGGCCGGAGACCAAACTCTAACTGTCCGGGGGGGTGGATTGGTGCATCTTTTTCCGGAACCATCCGTCTGCCGGCGAGATTGGATAAATGTCGAAGGTTCATGACAGGAGGTGGCAGGCGATGAAAAAGTTAGCGTTTGGAATCTTGGTCCTCTGCTGTTCCGGATCCGTCGCGCTATCCGGAGAGGCGATGTATCATTGGAGAAGCTTTGAAGATGTAGTTCCCATTTCCGAGCCGGTGATCGAACCGGCAGGGGAATATGTGACGGTCCGTTTGGAGGAGGCAAGCACCCTCCTGCAAAGGCCGGGGGAACCGGTTCTGCCGGTGATCACAAGAGAGTTTATATTGCCGCTCGGATCGAAGAACATTCGGGTCGATGCAAGTTTCTCGGGAGAGGGCGAGATAGCACTGGCAAAACAGGTACGACCGGGCCCTGAGCCGGTGCCCAAGACCGGCATGCGAAGAATCAGTGAGCTGACGCAAAAGAGAGAGATCTACGAAAGCCGCGCACTGTACCCATACAGCGGCTTCGACTACCGTGTAGGCGCGGGAATCAAAAGAGAAAAGCGTGGTCTTTTCCTGAAGGTCAGCTGCTATCCGGTGAGATACGCTCCTGCTCTCAATGAGCTCCACTACAGCCGGAATGTGGGAATAAAAGTCAGTTACGACGAGCCGGCAGCTCCCATTTCGTTTCCCGATCAATACGATATGGTCATCATCGCGCCAAGTATGTTTTCTGACGAGCTCGGGCCGCTGATGGCTCACAAAAACAGCCGGGGTGTTCTTACCACACTGAAGACGACCGAGGAAATCTATGCCGGATATCCGGGCCGGGATAATCCGGAGAAGATCAAGTACTTCATCAAAGACGCCATCGAGACATGGGGCGTCAGCTATGTGTTGCTTGTGGGAGGCGCAGCCCAGATTCCGTGCAGATACACACACATTTATTTCGAGTATGACTATCAGGACTTTTGGGTTTTTCCCTCCGACCTGTACTATGCCGACGTATACGACGACAGCCTAAACTTCTCCAGCTGGGACACCAATGAGAACGACCTGTTTGCCGAGTACAACTGGTACGGCGCCTATGATGAGCTGGACCTGTATCCCGACGTTTACCTGGGGCGACTGGCCTGTGTCAGTGAGACCCAGGTTATCACCTGTGTCAGCAAAATCATCACCTATGAAACGGTCGGGGCTTACGGGCAGGATTGGTTCACCAATCTGGTTCTGATCGGTGGAGATTCCTTACCGGGTGACGAGGAGCAGGTGGACGAGGGCGAGTACGTCAACCAGTCCGTGGCCGATACCCTGGATCAGTTTACCCCCGTCAGGGTTTGGGCGTCAAATGGGCTTTTATATGATGCAGCCAACATCAGTGATGCCATCGATGAGGGGGCTGGCTTCGTTTTCTTCAACGGCCACGGCAGCACCACCTTGTGGGCTACGCATCCACACGAGAGCTATGAGTGGATACCGCCCGGGAATTACAGGAATTACCATATCGAAGCGCTTTCCAACGGAGGTGAGCTTCCCATCGTGGTGTCGGATGCGTGCTACCATTGCCAGTATGATGTCGCTCCCAATTGCTTCGGATGGGCATTCCTAACCAATCCCAACGGCGGGGCCATCGCCTTCTTGGGCGGAACGGATATCGACGTCTCCTACGGCGGGGAAGCCATTGTCACCAAGGGCATCGAGAGGCTCTGTGTGATCATGTCCACCAACTACGAGGCAGGCGACACCACCTTGGGTCAGTTGTGGGGCCACGGCGTAAGTACATATCTAGCGCCGGTTATGGATGAGATCGACTACATCACAATGGAGGAGTTTGAACCGTTTGGAGATCCCTCGTTGGTCATAGGAGGCGATTCAAGAAGACCGGACAGGCCCGACGTGCCCCAGGGCGAAACGGAGGGAGTGGCTGGGCAAGAGTATGCTTACAGGTCCAGCACCACCGATCCGGATGGAGACAGTCTCTACTATATGTTTGACTGGGGTGATGAGACCTTCTCAGAATGGCTGGGACTCTACCCTTCCGGCGACACGGCAGCGGCGATTCACCAGTGGTCGGGTCGTGGCAGTTACGAGATAAGGGTGGTGGCCAAGGACCAGCACGGTCTGCACAGCGCCTGGTCAGATCCCCTCACTGTGGACATCTGTATTGCCCGCGGCGAGGTGAACGACGACGGAGTTCTGGACGTCGCGGACGTGATTTATCTGCTGAACTGTCTTTTCAAGAGTGGTCCTCCTCCCAACCCACTGATTGTGGGGGACTGCAACTGCAGCGGGGCTCTGGAGCTGGGCGACGTGGTTTTTCTGTTGAACTACCTGTTCAAGGCCGGTCCGTTGCCTTGCTGCTGATCGCTCCGACATTCCGATTTTACACAAATCCGGCCGGATCTCTTTCTGAGGAGGTCCGGTCCTCTTCTTCCTGTGGCGACCTTCCAACATTTGCTCTCTCTGAAGCCGCCATAAACTGTTGGGCTTCGTGTAAAATCCAGCCTCCCCGCGCGCCTTCTCTTAGTCTCTTCAAGTCACGCAGGCAGTTTGCCCTGGCCGGCACTCCAAAAACTGTTGACATGCTCCATAGGGCTCATTAGATTCAGACAGCCAAACGTGCAGACACCAGACGGGAGGTATCTCTACTGACAGGGATGGGCGCCTGCAGGCTATGGCGCTGTGTGATAACAGAAGGA
>CAYFQZ010000177.1:0-2338 GCA_964345305.1 uncultured Ignavibacteria bacterium
ACGAGTCGATCATCTTACCCATGCGCTGATCGCTTCTGTACATCCTGTCTATGTTCTCATCCAGAAATTGATATTCAAACGGTGTTCCCGGAACCAATTTTCCCCAAGTGGCCGCAAGCGAACTGATGGACCGGGAGATGTCGCCCGGCTTTATCTTCACCAAAAGAAACCTGAACAGATTGGACCAGTGCTGGATGGCCAGCGGTTTGATTTCGGAATGCAGCGAGTTGAAGTGGAAATCCTTCACTACTCCCACGATGGTGGAACCCAAGACCTCTTTTCTCAAAGGCGATTCCATGCCCATGGCCCGGACGGCAGCCTGGTTAACCACCACGCTGGCGGACGTATCCGAGACAAACCGCTCCGAGAGAAACCGGCCTTCGGCCATCTCGACTCCCAGAGTCGCAATAAAGTCCCAATCGACAAACAGACGGTGGATCAGGATATCTCCTTGGGTCTGCTCATCCCCCGATTCATGAATTAATGTCGACATGTCCAATCCGGCGGGGGGATCGGATGCTGCCGAAATACTAGCCACTCCTTCGATTCTGGACAGCTCGCTCTTCAGTAAGCCGGATTTTCGGGTACTGTCCCCCTTCAGGCTGATGCACAGTATCTGTTCTTTGTCGAATCCCAACTTCTGATTTCGGATGAAGTGAAGCTGTCGGCTTATCACCACGGTTCCGATTAAAAGCGAGATGCTCAGCACAAACTGCAAAGATACCAAAAGCTTTCGTAAGACGGCACGCCTCGGACCCGATCTCCAGGATCCCTTCAGCACGTTTGATGGTGTCAGAGAGGAAAGGAAAAGGGCCGGATAGCTGCCCGATATGGTACCGGTGGCAATGGCCGTGCCCAGAAGAATCAGAATCACCGAGCCATTCTTCATCAGGCTGAAGGAAAGCTGCTTGGCCGAAAGATCGTTGAACACAGGAAGAAATATCTCCACCAGAAGCAAAGACAGGCAGACGGCAATCAGTGAAACCATAATCGACTCTCCGAAGAACTGGAGCACGATCTCCTTGCGGCTGGCTCCTATGACTTTTCTTAAACCCCCCTCCTTGGCCCGTTTTCCGGCCCGGGCGGTGGCTAAATTCATATAGTTTATGCAAGCGGTCAGGAGAATGAAGGTGGCTATCAGAGAAAACATGTAGATGCTGGATCTGTTACCGGAAAGATGAATCTCGGTCACCGGCTGAAGCGAAAGCTCAACGATGGCATCTTGATCGTGGTGCTGCCTGATCGCGCCGGCTATCTTTCGACTAAGCTCGCTTAAGTTGACATTGTCGGCAATCATCACGTAGGTTTTGTAAGCGTATGTGATCCATCCCCCAATGGACAGGTCGAACTCCTTTGCGGCTGAAAACGGGACCAAAAAATCGAATTCTAGGTGCGAGTTCCCCGGAAGGTTCTCAATGATACCTGTGACATCGAAATTCACTCGACCGTCAACCTGCAGGGTCTTTCCGATCGGGTCTTCATCGCCGAAGTACTTGCTCGCCATCCTTTGCGTGATGACGATGGAATTGGGTGAGGAGAGCACTTTGGCGGGCTCCCCCTTGATGAACTTGAAGCTGAACAGGGTGAGAAAGGAAGGATCTGCCACTGCCAGGCGGTCTTCGCTGAAGAATCTGTCCTCGTGGCGGATCACCCGTCCAGGAAGGTTTTTATATCGGATGGCTTCAACGATTTCGGGATACTCTCTGATTAGAGTAGGCGCCAAGTCAGGAGGGTTGACCGAAAAGGTCAATTCGTCCCCGTCGGCATATTTCTCGTAATCCGAAACCAGGCATAACCTGTCTGCATTCAAATGAAACTCATCATAGCTCAGCTCATCCCGGACCCACAACACTATCAGAATGAAGCAGGCCATGCCCACGGCCAGGCCGGCCACATTGATAAACGAATACCCCTTGTGCCTCAGCATGTTTCTAAGGGCAACCACAAGGTAGTTTCTGAACATGATTCTTTTCCTCCAGCGGCGCAAGTTTCAAAAACAAGCCGGTCATTCATATCTCAGAGAGTCCACCGGATTGGCCAGGGCAGCTTTGACGGCCTGGAAGCTCACGGCAACCAGGGCAATCAACAGCGCGAGAAATCCCGCAAGAACGAATGTTGTCCAACTGATACTTATCCTGTACGCGAAATTCTCCAACCAGCGATCAGCCAGCAAATAAGCAGCCGGCCAAGCTATGAGGTTGGCCACCAACACCCATCGGGCAAGCTGGCTGGAAAGAAGCAGAACCATTCCGGTTACGGTAGCGCCCAGGATCTTGCGAACGCCTATCTCCTTGGTGCGCTGCTCGACGGTATAGGAGGACATTCCGAACAACCCCAG
>CAYFQZ010000178.1:0-4880 GCA_964345305.1 uncultured Ignavibacteria bacterium
GGACACTTTTGGTAGAGACACCAGGTTTCTTGCCGTCTGAGCAGGCGGATCGCTACTTTTGAGGCCTCCTGAGGCGTGAAAAGACATCTTGTCAGCTGAAAAACCTGGTGTCTGATCCCTGCTATGAAAAGTGTCTGGTAGAGAAGATATAATCTCCTCAGATAATAGATGTTATCTCAGGAGTTAGAAACAACAAAAGCCACCCTTGAGATGGATGGCTTTGCTTTGGCAATTCTACTAACGGAACCTGCTTTGGAGCCTCGATCAGCAGGTTAGCTCCAGCACATCGTAGCCAGTTTCCTCTAATATCCTGCCCGGCTTCTCTTTGTCACGGACCCAAGTCATCTTCTAAAAGACTCCGGTCAAAAGGGTGTGCAGAACGGGGACAGTGTTAGAGAGAGTGTAGAACAAAAGTGAAATCATGATTAATCCCAGGAACCACTCAAGGATCACGAACCATCTGACTCTATTTGTTCCATAAATGTCCCCAGAACCGATCTTGGTGAAGACAGTGAAACTAAAGCCTAGGGCTCGCCAAAATCTACCGATGTGGGAATGTGCCTTATGAATTTCCGGCCACTCTTTTTCCTGTCGTGAGGATGCTAAAGGCAGCTCTTTTAGGCGCACGGTCAGTTGCCGTCGTTCTTCCGTGGGTGGGCTACTAATCGTCGTGCTAGCGGGGAGGTAGCGAAAAGTGAAAAGGAGGATCAAGACGATGGAGACGATAGCAACGTTTTTGGGGCGAACTCCATATCCACAAATCCAATCCACGAGGACCATTTCCAGATATTGCTCTTGCGGAGGTTTACTCCGCCGCTCTGCGATTTTGCGTTGGTAGTAAGCTCCGTTAGCGTAGTCCAACCTTTTCAGATCTCGAAAGTTCTCTTCCAGACGTCTGAATACCTCGGAGTCGTCCCTCGGTTCAATCACGTGAGCGACCTCCTGCCAATCTATCCTCAAGTTCTTATAGATGGTGTCAGTAATGGCCAGCGTGGTGGTCACAGTAGCGCCAGTAAAATCAGCATCTTGAAAAACAACCTCGCTGAAATCTGCAGTTTGGAACTGGGATTTACGAAAATCAGCTGCATTCAAGAAGATAGCTGCTCGCCGCCCAGAAAAAGTAGCGTGCTCAAATTGCGCCTTGCGAAACACGGCTAGATCATGAAAGGTTACTTGGTCAAATCGGACGGATTCCCCGAATTCGCGGCTTTCTTCAGGGCGAAGAGGTGCCTTGAACTGGGCTTCAAGAAAGAAGGCGATGCCTTTAAATTCGGCTCCAGCAAAATCCGTCTGCCCCTCAAACTGAGCTGCACGGAAGGATACCGCCTTCTCGAACCGGGCTCCCTCAAAATCGGCATCGGAATCAAATACGGTTTGGCTAAAGATCGCTTCTTCGGAAAACTCAGCCCCTCGAAAGAAGACCGCATCTCCGAAGAATGCGGCCTCAGAGAAGTCCGCACCTCCGGAGAATTTGGCCCCAAAGAAGTTCGCAACTCCGGAGAATTTGGCCCCAAAGAAGAACGCAACTCTGGAGAATTTGGCCCCAAAGAAGTGCGCATATCCGGAAAATTCGGCGTCAGAGAAGACCGCAACTCCGGAGAATTCGGCCCCGAAGAAGACCGTATATCCGGAGAATTCGGCCTCATCGAAGAACGCATCTCCGGAGAATTCGGCGTCAGAGAAGAACGCATCTCCGGAGAATTCGGCCTCAGAGAAGATGACTCTATCGGAGAATTTGGCCCCTTCGAAGTCCGCACCTCCGGAGAATTTGGCCCCATCGAAGCCCGCAACTCCGGAGAATTCGGCCCCGTAGGAGCCCGCATCTCCGGAGAATTTGGCCCCATCGAAGGACGCATGTTCGGAGAATTTGGCCCCATCGAAGGACGCATCTCCGGAGAATTCGGCGTCAGCGAAATTTGCCAATCTGAAGAACTTGGTAGCCTCAAAATTGACTGGTCCATCAAAAGCAACCTTCATAGCAGGCTCATCGCTGAAAGCGGTGACGTCATCTGTTATCTCTGACTCAACAATGCTTATGCTGCCAGGGATATGGACAACTTCTGTCCCATCTGGAAGCGATTCAGAAGGCAAAGTGGTGAAGTCTAACTTGCCCCTGATTACAGCGCTACGGATCACTACGTCTCCCCCAGCCCGTATCATTTCCAATATGTCATCCGCTGAATACTCTTCTCTCTCCTCCTCAGCAAAAACAGGCGAGGCGAAAGGAGCCAGACAGACAAAAAGCAAGAATAGCCAGAATAGCTTTCTCTTGGTCAATTTGCTCTCCTCTCTTAAGGATCAGGAGTTACGCAGTTCGCCGGTCGAATAGGCTCGTAGAGCCGTATCGAGACCAAGAACTGCACTGTCTGGTCGCCAAACCTGGTTTCGATACGGCCTTCGGCCTACTCAACCGACGGTTTGGCTCCAACCGCGTAAGTCCTGAGGATATTGGATTTATTAAAGCAACGGAGGCTCTTGCGTATAACTCGTTAATGGACGAAGCCCTGCGTCTATCATTTCAAAAAGAGAATCTTGCCCAGGACGGCAACAAGGCTCAGAAAGGTGCTTCGCAGGGCATCTGTCGCTGGCGAGAAAAAAAAGCCGAAAGCAAAATCCTTGTTCATGCAAGGAAGCCTTCGGCAGCTACTGAGAACCTTGGTTGTTTTCTGCCGCTTCGGTGTAATCAACAGCGGTCTTGTCTTCTATTTCAATTATACCACAAATTTCTCTTTTTTCACCTTAAAATTTTCCCCTTGCCCCCCCTCAGACTGATGCTCCGAATCGATAGAGGTTGCCCACACCAGGATGGACGAAGGCTTCGGGCATCTCCCGGGCGAAGGCGTGGATACCCTTCCAACCGGTGCAATGGGAAGGCACCACCATGGCCGGCTTCATTTCTTTTATGGCAGCTACCGTGGGCTCTATGATGGGCTCAAACTCCTCACCAGCCAGGTGAAAGCCTCCCAGTATGGCGTAGATCGGCTCCTCGCCTCCGGTTAGCTCTTGAGCATAGCGCACGTTGTTGACGATGCCCGAATGGGCGCAGCCGGAGATGACCACCAGCCCCTTGCCCCTGACTTTTATCACTACTCCCCGGTCGTCCCACATCCAGGGATCAGGCTGCCATTGGCCGTCAACCAGAAGGCGTCCTGGCGGAAAGCCCTGCTCAAACTCTGTGAGCCGGGGCACCTCACCCATCACCAGCATGGTGTCACCAGCCAGTAAACAGGGTTCCTTGGTTCTGACGAGCTTGGCCCCTCGTGACTCCAACTGTTCTTCGCTGGGGAAAGGGGGCAACTTGGATAACTTGCCATCCTTTTCCGTTCCCCGTACCTTGAACATATCCTCGTGCACCAAGATAGGCAGTCCCTTTCTGTTGAGCTTTTCCAGCACTTTGAGCAGGGCCCCTGAATGGTCAAAGTGGCCGTGGGAGACGACAATGGCCTCTATTGGACTCAGGTCCAGCTTCATGTTCTCAGCGTTGGTCAACATGCCCTCTTGGGTTAGACCAGCGTCAAAGAGAATGGTGTGCGTCTCCTGGCCCACCCTGGTGCGGATCAACATGGCCAGCCCGTGTTCGGCCAGGGGGAGTGGTAGCCTTTCTCCCTCTTCCCTCTTCACCCACTGCAATACCATCTGGACTTCTTCGCGGTCTGCGGTGGTCAGCAATTCCACCATGTTGTCTTGCAGGCTGATGATCTCCAGTTGATCTACTCCCCGCAAGGGAGGGATTGCTTCGGAGTTTATCTTGAGGAAAGCCTGTCCTGAGCCCCCTCGAAGGGTCGAAGGGCTCAGGACAGTTTCAGAAGATTGCCCGTTCATTGTCCGGTTTCCCTTTCTTGGGTAGTCTCCCTGTCAAGTGTTGTTAGCTGGCAGACCTTCCCGAAAGCTTCCAAGCATGATGAATTGGTCAAGAACTCGCTCGGAAGGTGCCCGTCACACCCGTTAGTGCATCTTTGCAGCTTTCGGGAAGGTCAAAGCCAAACCGTGTCATTGCAAACTGCGCTTGTCCTGAGCATAGCCGAAGGGCTCAGGCCATGGCCTGAGCCCTACCCTGAGCAAAGTTGAAGGGTCGAAGGGCTGCCGAAGGGACACGCTTTCATCTCGGCTCAACTGAGGTGACCCCTCCGAGGGCGTTCACACTCAGCACCCACTTGCTGCCGATGACATACCTGGAGAACTCCTCGGCATCCCTGGGGCGGTAGGTGTAGGATTTGCCCTCGGTGTCAAAGTCCACGCTGTATTCTTCGGATTGCTCCCCTTCACGCTGGCCCGATGCCAGGCTGACCTGCGGCCAGTAAGGGTTCAGGTCGCGGCCGCTGGCTGATGCGTCATCCACCTCTTGCCACTCCTCACGGGTGTATTCGCACCAATCGGCGTATACCTTGTACTCGCAATCCTGCACCACCTTGCCATATCCGCTGCCCTGATCAATGGTGTAAGGGGTGCCGCAGACTTTTTCCACCTCCACCCCCGGCGAGGGTTCCTCTGACTGGGTGTGATGGAGCTTGTTCCGGCAGTTGCCCAGCCGGGCGTCGGAGGGAATTTCGTCACGCCAGTCTTCGCGCGAAACAGGTTGCAGCGCTTCGATGCTGATCGTCCGTTCCCACGCGACGTCACGGACGACGCTGGTGACGTCCTCTGTGGTCATGGCCAGACGGGCGAAGTAGATGCCGGGGCAGCAGACGAGCAGGAGGATGGCAAGACCGATAGCCCAGATAGTCCATGGCCTTTTCGCTTTGGGGGCTACCGGCCGAGGCGCTGCCCGGGGTTCGGCTGGCGGGCTTCGTCGTGAGCGCTCAGCCGAACGGCGGGTGGTAGGAGGAGCCCCGACGATGTGGCCTCTGGCCCGGACTTCTCCCTCGGCCAGACTTCCACCG
>CAYFQZ010000179.1:0-13976 GCA_964345305.1 uncultured Ignavibacteria bacterium
TTCTATCCTTCGTGGTCAGCTCCCCGTCCGTTTGGAATTCACTCTTGGGAATCGCGGTGGGAGGTGGCATGTTTTATCTTGCCGCCATTTTCGGGGAGCTGGTTTTCAAAAAGGAGAGCATGGGAGGAGGCGATATTAAGCTGGCCATGATGCTGGGCGCGTTTCTGGGATGGCAGAACATGCTTCTCATACTTCTGCTTTCTGCCTTTCTCGGCAGCCTGGTCGGGGGAGCGGCTCTGCTTTTCTCCAAAGAGCTGAAGGAAACCAGAACCATACCCTTCGGTCCCTTTCTGGCTTTGGGGGCAGTCATCGCCATGTTCGCAGGCGACGCCATAATCTCCGCATATTTGAGTACCTTCTTCTAGCACCGCGCACCTTGAAAAGAAATATCCGCAAAGAGCACTTCGTCTCCCAGGCACTTTCCTTGCAGCAAGGGACCGGCCTCTTTTAGGGGTACGTCACAAACGCCAAACTCTCCGTCGCATCTCCCTGTCCGGGTGAAAACAGAGCGGGAGATTGAGAGGGCGAGGTAAAGCAGCAGACAAACGCCAGCCTCACCTGCTGCCTTTGCTGACGCTAAGCTAACTCAATGTCCGTTTGTGCCGATAATCGGAAAGGAAACCCACGCTTCACCCGCTGAAGGAGCAGGAGGGAGATTGGCCATCAGAGGACTTTTTCGCCTCAATTACGAATCCCAGATTCGCATCTCGTTGGTTTTTTTCATCATTTTCTTGATTCTGCTCAACTTCGGGACCGAATATCTTTTTCAGCGCAGCAAGCAGGCTCTGAAGAATCAGACCTACCAGCATCTCACCACGGTTGCCCAATCGGCCCGCCTGCTTTGGGAGAGGACGCCGCACACCGACCTGCAGAAGAATCTGCTGGAGCTGGCTTTCAACTCGGGTGTCAGTCGAATCCTTTTCCTCTCGAGAGACGGGGATATTCGGGCCTCCTACAAGACTGTTCATTCGGTCGCGGACCGCCACGTTTTCCGGGGACTCAAGCCGGAGCTGCTCGATCGCTTCCATTCCGGAGGCGATAAGCGCAATCTGGGAATGTTTTTCTCCGACTTTTACGCCGACAGTTCGGGCAACGCCCACATCTCCTGCTATCTTCCGGTGGGTAGGGGTAAAACCGGCAGCCCGATTTGGATAATGGTCGAGAAGCCCATTCCTGCTCTGGCCAGCATCGAGAACGTGTCACGATTCAATGTCCTGGCTCGCATCACCGGGCTGCTCATGGCCGCCTTCGTCACCCTTCTTCTGATCAGAAATCTGCTGCGTCCCTACCGGACAATGATTAACAGAGCCAGAAAGGAAGAGATAATTCCGACTTCGGGCGCAAGCGTGGAAGGCGAAGAAATGGATGCTGCAGTGGGCATCTTTGAACAGGTGATAAGAGATCTTAAACAGAAAGAGAAGGAACTTCGCCAGCTCTACGAAAGCACCGACCGCAAAGCCAGGGACCTGGCCAGTTATAACGAATACATCCTGAAAAGCATGACCTGCGGAATGATCATGTGCGACCAAGAGGGGAAGATCACGAGCATAAATCGCCCGGCGGAGGATATCCTTGGCGTTTCGCAGGACTCCGCACTGGGGCAACCCTACAAGACGGCATTCCAAAGAGGAAACCCTGTTCGCTCCGCCATCCAGACGGCACTTGCCCAGCAGGGAACTCATTCGGTTCCAGAGGCCAGGATACGTAAGGTACGTGGCAGGAATATCCCGGTGAGCTTAAGTTCGACCGCTGTCGAGGACGACCAGGGTCGGAGGTTGGGAGTGGTGGTATTCCTGACCGATCTGACCGAAATACGGAAACTGGAGCAAGAGGTCGCGTTCAAGGACAAAATGGCAGCTTTGGGGGAGATGTCGTCCGGCCTGGCCCATGAACTCAGAAACTCCATGGCAGCCGTGCTGGGGTATATCAATTTGTTCAAGAAGGGAAAGGCTGATGCCTCGTCGCAGAGCCGAACCTTAGATTCCGTTTTCAAGGAAGCGATGTTCATGGAATCGATGCTCCAGAGATTTCTCGCCTTTGCCAAGCCTCACCAGTTGAAGATCGAGAAAGTCGACCTGAAGCTGCTCCTTGAGAAATGCCGATCCTCCGTTGAGGAGCTCTTGAAGGAGAAGAAGATCACGCATGCGCTCCACTCCGAGCCGGATGTCGTTCCTATACTTGGGGATTCGCTGCTTCTGAAGCAGAGCTTTCAGAATCTGATACAGAACTCCATAGAGGCCATGCCGGACGGAGGCAAGCTTAGCATCAATCTACGGCGAGAGAGGCTAACGTCCGGAGAGGACACAATGAACGTCGAAATCTCCGACACTGGATGCGGCATACCCAAGGAAGTCCAGGACAAGATATTCAATCCCTTTTTCACGTCCAAGGAAAAGGGCACCGGATTGGGGCTGAGCTTGGTCAAGAAAATCATCAGTCTGCACAATGGGAAGATAGATGTGGACAGCGTACCGGGCAGAGGGACAAAATTCTACATACATCTGCCTCTCAAGCCGGAGCCACACCTAACCGAAACGGAGATGCTCAGAAGCGAGGCTCTGGAAACCTCCGTTTAGACCCTACAAAAGCCACAGCAGAAGACAGATTTCTTCTACAATCCTGCCTTGCTTGCCAAAAGGCAACGGTGGGGTAAGTTACTTAATTTCGCCTCCTCCCAACCGATGTCCGGGTCGTCATCGTCCCTTTCACCTGTTGGCCCAAGCGAAGACTGAGGCTAGAGACCGTCAGTGCTGGCGTAGGGAATGTATATATCGACCGAAATTTAGAGCTTGACATTGTTGCCAAGGGTAGTATTTCGAAAAAAAGGGAACCTGTCTCTGTATCACAGCCGAAGTTCTCTGGATCAATTGAGGGGGAAACTTAGCCTGAGCCCGGCCGATGTGTCGCGCCACGGGAAGGGCCGATGTCTTGTACGAATCCTTGCGAGACACTTCCAGAAGCATGGGGCCGAGGCGCTGGAGGTTGATGTGGCAGGATTCACGCGAATACGTCTGTTGACCCAATACGCGCCTTAGGAAGAAGCCAAGTCTTGGGCTTCTGCATGGAATAAGCGTTCCATACTCCACCGGAAGGAAGGGAGCTGATGCCTATGATCGTGTGTAGTTGAGCATAGAATGGTTCGAGTTTGTTCAGGGCAATAGCCAAAAACGATGTAGCTACGGTATACGAACCACGCAGAGGGAGGTGACAGGAAATGAGTTACGGGAAACTCAATATCTGGCTTAGAGACTTGGATTGCGCACCCAAGAATGTCTGGAAAGCAGAATTGGTGGTCAAGACGTGCGGAGGAGACTACCTCGTAGATTTCAACCCTGACGTAATCGATAGACTCAGAGAAGCGTTTCCCAACTATGACGTGGTGGGAAAAGGCAACCGAAACGGTGAAACCACGATTATAATAAAGGGAAAACTCATAAAGCACATAGAGGTCAAGGTTCCACCAGGCTGTTATATAGTGCGAGCATGGGTTTGTTGGGGAAACCTGTGGACCGATAGGGCAATGGCAATAGTTGGCTGCGGCGGGGAGGCATGTGTGAATCTCATCGTGCCACAGAGAGAGAACTGTATTCGAGACGTGATAATTCCCGTCGGGATAGCAGCCCGTGAGTTGCGGTTGGACCCCGACAAAATGCGCATAGCGACTGAGGTACTCATGACGCTTGGAAGGATGCGAAAGGAGTCTCTCCTCAAAGAGCTGACGGACACAGCCAAGGAATTGGAAGAGTCAGATGTGAAGGATGCGGCCAAATATGTGGAGGCGTTTAAATCCACAGCAGAGTTAGTCAGGCGTATTCGAATCGAGAAGGAATGATAACAAAGGAGCCGCGACGCAGCCTGACATTGCCGTCCCGAACAAGGCCAGACCTTGACGCGGATCGCTCTCTGATATTCCCAGTGAATTGGGCTTTAGGTATCTTTGTACAAGCTCCTGAATAGAAGGCTTTGAACGAAACCTGTGACTTTTTCGAGGCCAGCGTGGTGCAAGAGGAAATCGGGGTTCTGTCAGGTCTTGCGCCGTGAGGCGTGTGACCTGACAGTTGCAAGCAGCGAAGAGCATGGCCTGGCAAACCAACATCCGGCTCATGTCCACGGGAGGCTTAGGGATCATTATCGGTCTTCTGTTTCACATCGAGCAGTAGTCTATTCGCTCTGTTTATGGCCGTCAATACGGCCGAATGATGCCCGTGCGACAGGAAAGGCAGTTTCGGTAGGCCCGAAATCTCCCCTTTGCGGAATCTGGGGCAATCGACTCCAACCTACAGGAAGGTTAGGATTTCCTGTTCCAGGCTGTAAAGTCTGAAGCGAATCCTCTTGAACGATTTGGCCGAATCTGCATTGACCAATTTGCCAAATTCTTCCAGCACCCTAGTTGCCTCCTGCGCCCTTCTCAAATTAGCCTGAACGATCGAACTCAAGTCCGCCCTCTTCTTCTCCAGGTTTCCCATGCTGTCGGCCCCCACATCCCCCTCACTGTCCCGAAAGGAGAGCAACTTCTTCTCGTCGAAGTTAGTTCGAGCGGCCTTAGTCAGTTCATGGCGAATCCTCTTGAACTTCGATGAGAGCTCGGCATCGTCGTAGTACATTCTCGCCACTTCTTCTGTCACCCTGATACCTTCTCTGGCGCGGTTCAGGTTGGCATCGAGGATTCGGTATATGTTCTTCTTGTTCATCTCAGCGGATGGCTTGCCTTTTTCGTTTGTTCAATCCAGCCTGGTTTGAAAATACCTACTTATGTGTAAAACCTTTATAGAAGGGCGGCTTCACCACGACTGCCTTGTGTGGCCTTGCCCGGATGATAATGTCCAACTCGGTATCGATCTTGGAAAACTCCACCGGGACGTAGCCCAAGCCTATCCCCTTGTTCAAAGAAGGAGAAAAAGTCCCACTGGTCACCTCGCCGACTTTCTTACCATTCTTCTGTATCTCATAATGTTGACGGGGGAATCCCGTGTCGACCAGCTCGAAGGCCGCCAGTTTGCGCTGTGGCTTTTGCTCCTTCATCTTGGCGATTGGCTCTTTTCCGACGAAATCTCCCTTGTCTAGCTTGACTATCCAACCCAATCCAGCCTCCAGGGGATTGGTGGTCTGGTCGATGTCGTTGCCGTATAGCATCAGTTTCATCTCCAGCCTCAGGGAGTCCCTGGCACCCAGGCCTATGGGTTCTATCTCAAATTCCCTGCCTGCCTCCATCAGTGCATTCCACATGCTCTCCGCATGTTCGGGCGAGAAGTAGAGCTCAAATCCGTCCTCTCCGGTATAGCCGGTCCTGGAAAAGAGCATCTCGATTCCGTTCACCTTTCCCCAGGTGGACCAATAATACCTGACATCGGACAGGTTCTTATCCGTCAGCTTCTTCAGGACGTGCTCTGCTCTGGGACCCTGCAGGGCCAACAGTGCGGTCTGCTCGCTTCTGTTCCTCATATCCACGTCTCCTGAAAGGTGATCGGAAAGCCACTGGAAATCTTTGTCCAGACAAGCTCCGTTGACCACCAGAAGGAGATGATCCGGCAGGCGATAGACCAAGAGATCGTCGACAATCCCTCCATGATCGTAGCACATGCAGGAATATTGAACCTGATAGGGAGCTAATCTGGACAAGTCGTTGGTGGTCATCCTCTGGATAAAAGCTTCCCTGTCTTCGCCCCAAACCTCAAACTCTCCCATGTGGGTGATGTCAAACAGCCCAACTGAAGACCTGACCTTCCGGTGCTCCTCCATCATGCCCCTGAACTGAACGGGCATCAGGTAGTCCGCAAATTCCACGATTTTAGCTTTGTTCTTTAGATGAATGTCATAAAAAGGAGTTCTTTTAGGATTCGACATAATGGACCTCGACGATTTATGTGCCACTTGCTACGGCGTTGAGTAACAATATCCCAAGGCGCTGGGAAGCTCTTTTGAAATTCACCAACAGAGCTCTCAGGCGAGCCGCCAGATGCTCCGTATCTTACTTCGGGATCACCATTTTCTTCGATTGAGTAAACTCTCCAGCTTTGATTTGGTAGAAATAAATTCCGCTGGCCACCTCGCGGCCTTCATCGTCTTTGCTATCCCATACGATCCTCCTACGCCCGGCTAATTGACACTCATCAAGTAGTGTCCTCACCTTCCTTCCCAAAATGTTGTAGATGGTAATCCGAACCCGAATGTCTCCTGGCAAAGTGTACTCAATCGTAGTTGAAGGATTGAAGGGATTGGGATAGTTCTGCGCAATGGAAAATGCTTTAGGTGGTGCTTTAGGATGGTAGTCCACCCCGCCCCCCTCTCCAGGGATCTCATAGCAGTCGGGATAGCCTGGGTTGCTTTCAAAATCGGACCAGTAATTCCCCACGTCCCCAAGATTCCACCTGTTGTTGTTCGCGCGGACGTCCTCAAAAGCGCTCAGTGAGTTATCTGCGAAGTGATTTGCCCAGAAGGTATTGAACTGAGAAGAATCGTCGAGAGAAACCCCGCGGGCATTCTCAAGCAGGCGGTTGCCGGACATGTAATTGTTCGAGCTATTATAGAACCGGATTCCACACTTCGAGTTTCCGTCCAGGGTGTTACCGAGCAGGTGATTTCCCGAGCCGGGATCAGGGGAACCAGACCCAAATAGCTCTATTCCTGTCCCGTTATTGTACACCGTATTACCTGTCAAGGTGCTATTGGAGCTTCGGTCTAAGACGATTCCAAACCCAAAGCCTGTTATCGTACAGTTCCTAATGGTGATGCCATCTCTGTCACGAGCCAAAATCCCCATTCGACTACCGGCAACCAGATGACCGTTGCAGTCAACGATGACGTTGTCTGTGCCGACGGTCAGACCGTCTCTGCAATTCATTATGTCGTGGTCCAGGACGGTACTATGAGCTGTGATGCATCCACAGTCCGGCTGATCCATAAAGTGATAACTAAGTGCGGTGGACTCAATACCGCATTCCCCGTAGCCCAGCTTGAAGTACCCATTATCTCCAAAGCCGACTCCATAGCTGTTCTTGACAATCCAATAGCCTCCCTCGTCGTCATACCCGACAATGATCACAACGTGATTCGTGCGACTATCATCTGTGCACCTGTAGATGTCGCCATCCCAATAACCGACACCAGCCCCCATTCCAACGGGCAGTGCCAGAGGTCCTCTGCTTGCCAGATACTCTTTTATGTAGACTTCACCCTCCGCGAAATACTTAGCCGAGTCAATCCTTATCAGTCTATTCTGCCAATCTAGGCATCCGTCGGAGCAGGCCGCGTTACTGCAGCTGCTGCCGTCGCTGTGCCGGCAGTTTTCGTCGCAGGTATACCCGCTGCAGGTACAGCTCAACCCGTCCACATACGGAAGACAATCCTCATCTGGAATCCCGCTGAGGCAAAGGAACTGGAGGATCGTATAGTAGGAGCCGCCGCAGCAATTTCCGGGCAAATAGCAATCAGATACGAGATACTGCTCTGATAGGTCAAAATCGAGATCAGGGTCGTTACGCCAGATATTATACATCGCTTCCAGCACCCCAACCGGTCCAAAGGCCCAGCACGAACCACAACCTCCCTGGTCTTTCACGGGCGTCATCCAATCGTGTCCCTGATAGTCCCTCCAATCGAAAGAGGATGGAATTTGAGAGTTCGATGATGGTTGTTTCCCGACCTCCTCACAGGCCAAATCTTCTGAGCGAACACTTGCCTTGGTGGCTTTCTCATCCAAGCCCATTAGCTCGGCAACGGAACCTATTCGCTTGCCCTCTTTGGAGAGGCAGACTGCATATTCTCTTGAAAATGGGTTCTTCCCATCACTCACGGTCTGCGTGGAGTAACCACACTTCTCACAGTAAGAATATGCTTGCCCGCACTTCCCTTGCAGGAAAGCCCAGGCATCACACTGGGTTCCGTCGGGGAATATGCAAACGCCCCTCTGGCCGGAAGGTTCTTTGACAACTCCATATTCATAACCCATTTCAGTACAGTAAACAGTTGCAGGGTTTGCCGTGCCGATTCTCCCATCTTGACTTTCTGCCTCCCCACCACACCCAGCGAAGACTTGACTTGAAGCTTCGATCATAGAGAGGCTAATCAGAGATGCTGCAGACAAGATCGACGAAAAGGAAATCAACCAGGATCTCATAGGCTATGCTCTGTGCCGGAGGTCTGATAAGTGCTAGCCACAGGCCCATTTGTATTTGCCGCAAGCCTCAAGGGCGCTCTCAACGTCTCTCCGCAGACTAAGGCCTGTGGCTATAGAATCTATAACGGAGAATCCCTCGTCATCATCCGGACGAAACACGAACCGGGTTCATGGAATCCTCAGAATCCCTTTTAAGAATCTACCGGTATAAGAGCCTTTGCTTTTTGCCACGTCCTCTGGCGTTCCTGCTGCGACCAGTCTCCCTCCCTCATCACCCCCTTCCGGGCCCAGATCGATTATGTAGTCGGCTGTCTTGATCACATCCAGATTGTGCTCGATGACGACTACTGTATTACCCATTTCCACCAGCTTATTTAAGACCGACAAGAGCATCTTCACGTCCTCGAAGTGAAGCCCGGTGGTGGGCTCATCCAGGATGTAGAAGGTCCTGCCGGTGGAGACCTTGGACAGCTCGGTCGAGAGCTTCACTCTCTGGGCTTCGCCTCCGGAAAGGGTAGTAGCAGGCTGTCCCAGGTGGATGTAACCCAGCCCGACATCCTTTAGGGTCTGAAGCTTTCTTCTGATCTTGGGTATGCTGGCAAAGAATTCGTACGCCTCGTCCACCGTCATATCCAGGACGTCCGCTATGCTTTTGCCTTTGTATCTAATCTCAAGAGTCTCCCGACTATACCTTTTCCCCTTGCAGACCTCACAGGGGACGTAAACGTCGGGCAGGAAGTGCATCTCGATTTTTATTATGCCGTCCCCTTCGCAGGCCTCGCATCTTCCCCCTCTCACGTTAAAGCTGAACCTGCCGGGCCTGTATCCCCTGACCTTGGCCTCGGGAAGCATGGCGAAAAGGTCGCGGATGGGGGTGAAGACCCCGGTGTAGGTGGCGGGATTGGAGCGGGGAGTTCTGCCTATGGGCGACTGATCGATGTCGATGACCTTGTCCACATTCTCCAGCCCGACGATTCTCTCGTACTCCAGAGGGGCGATCTTGGCACTGTAGAAGCGCTGAGCCAGGATCCGGTAAAGGGTTTCATTGACCAGAGTCGATTTGCCGGAGCCCGAAACTCCGGTCACACAGACAAACAGGCCCAGCGGGAAATCGACCCGGATCTTCTTGAGATTGTTCCCTCTTGCGCCAACTATGGTCAGGAAATCTCCATCTTGATTCCTTCTTCTGACCGGAACCGGAATGGTCAGTCTGCCGGAGAGGTGTTTGCCGGTGAGAGATTTCCTGCTCCGTTTTATGCTCTGCGGAGTCCCCTGAGTGACCACCCAGCCTCCATCCCTTCCCGCGCCCGGCCCAAGGTCTATCACGTGATCTGCTGTCTCAATGGTCTCCCTGTCGTGTTCCACCACCAGCACCGTGTTACCCAGATCGCGCAGACCCAAGAGTGTTCCCAGCAGTCTCTTGTTGTCCCTCTGGTGCAGCCCCACTGAAGGCTCGTCCAGGATGTACAGCACTCCCACCAGCCTGGAACCGATCTGGGTGGCCAGCCGTATTCTCTGGGCTTCCCCGCCGGAGAGCGACGCGGCCGAGCGATCCAGGGTCAGATAATCCAATCCCACGTCCATCATGAAACCTAATCTGTCGTTGATCTCCTTGAGAACCTGCCTGGCTATCCGGTACTCTCTCGCCGAAAGCTTCAAATCGGCAAAGAATTTCCTGCATTGTTTCACCGAGACTTGAGTCAGCTCGGCAATGTTCAAGTTCCTTATCTTCACGGCCAAGCTCTCGTTCTTCAGCCTGCTGCCGTTGCAGTCCGGACAGGGAAGAATTCGCATGAATCGTTCAATCCATTCGCGCACGGCCTGTGACTCCGTCTGACGATATCGCCTCTCCAGGTTGGGGATCACCCCCTCGAAGGTGCCGAAATACTCTCCCCTTCCCTCTTCGTTCTCCCAGCTGAAGCGCAGTTCCTTACGGCCGGTGCCGTAAAGCACAACCTTCTTGACTTCGCGGCTCAGCCTAGAGAAAGGGACGTACAGGCTGAAATCGTAGTGCTTTGCCAGGCTTTTGAGTTTATGATAATACCAGTTGCCGACGGGATCGCCCCAGGAGACTATGGCCCCGTGGGCGATGGAGACACCTTCATCCGGGACCACCAGATCGGGATCGATCTCCATCTTGGTGCCCAGACCGCCGCACGTGGGACAGGCACCGTAAGGGCTGTTGAAGGAAAACATCCTGGGCGACAGCTCAGGGTAGCTGATTCCACAGTGCACGCAGGCATGGTGCTCCGAGAACAGGAGTTCCTCTCCTCCCACCACATCCACCATCACCATCCCGGAGCCCAGTTTGAGCGCCGTCTCCAGAGAGTCCGCCAACCTCTTGGCTATCTTCTTGCCGACCACCAGCCTGTCAACAACCACCTCGATGCTGTGTTTCTTGTACTTCTCCAGCTTGATCTCCCCTTCCACTTCGGCGATCTTTCCGTCCACCCTGGCCCGAATAAAGCCTTCCTTCCTTATCTGCTCGAATACCTCCCTGTATTCCCCCTTTCGTCCCTTCACCAGTGGAGCCAGTATCTGTATCTTCTTCCCCCGGGGCAGGGCCAGCACCAGATCGACTATCTGTTGGACCGTCTGCTGAGAGATCTTCCTTCCGCACTTGTAGCAATAAGGGGTTCCGACCCTGGCGTAGAGAAGCCTGAGATAATCGTAGATCTCTGTCACCGTCCCCACGGTGGACCGCGGGTTTCTGGCCGAGCTCCTCTGCTCAATGGAAACCGCCGGCGAGAGTCCCTCGATGAAGTCGACGTCCGGTTTCTCCATCATGCCCAGAAACTGCCGGGCATAGGCAGAAAGCGACTCCACGTATCGTCTCTGTCCTTCCGCGTATATGGTATCGAAGGCCAGCGACGATTTGCCCGAGCCGGACAAGCCGGTGATAACCACCAGGTTATCCCGGGGAATCTTCAAATCAATGTTCTTGAGGTTGTGCTCCCTGGCGCCCTTGATGGTGATGTACTTCTCACCCACCTGCCTTCACCTCCCTTTGAAGCCGAACTATCAATATACGAACCAGCCCCCCCACAGGCAAGCACAAGTTTGCCCTTTTTGAAGGAAACCCGTCTTACTGTACCTGGGTCACCACCGCTCCATAATAGTGCCGGAGAGGCAATCTCTGGGCTGTTTTTTCTAACCGTTTCTGCTCAACTTTTCCCTGTTTCCAATGTATATTATTATAGAGAGACAACCTTTAGACTTAAAGGGAAAATTGTTCGAGGTAGCCAAGCTAAGAACAAAAGAAAAGGCCATCCTGGTAGGGGTTAGACTTCCTTCAATAAGCCGGTTTAGCATAGATGAATCTTTGCAGGAACTTGCGCTTCTCACTGAAACGGCGGGAGGCGTCGTCCTCGATAGCGTAGTCCAGGAGCGCCAGAGATTCAATCCCACCTTTTTCATCGGAAAAGGAAAAGCCGAAGAAATAAAAAACCTCGCGCAGAGGCTGGGGGCTAATCTCACTATCTTCGACGATGACCTTACGCCGGCTCAGGTATACAATCTGGAAAAGACTCTGGACATCAGGGTCATAGACCGAAGCTGGCTCATATTGGATATCTTCGCCAAGAGAGCTAAGTCCAAAGAGGCCAAGGTGCAGGTGGAGCTGGCTCAGTTGAAGTACCTCCTGCCCAGGTTGACCCGCGGCTGGACCCACCTTTCCCGGCAGGAGGGAGGAATCGGGACCAAGGGACCCGGTGAGACGCAGCTGGAGGTGGACCGAAGGAGAATCAACAGGAAGATTCAGGAGTTGGAGAAGGGTCTTCTGAAGATAGACAAGGAGAGGTCAGTCCAAAGAAAGAAAAGAGAGGATGTCTTCAAGGTGACGCTGGTGGGCTACACCAACGTGGGGAAGTCCACTCTTTTTAACCGGCTCACCTCCTCGTCGGTATTTGTGGAGGAGAAGCTTTTTGCCACCCTGGATTCTACCACCCGACTCTTGGGAGTATCTGCCAACGGAAAGTCCTTGGATGAGGTCAAAATCGTGATAACCGACACGGTCGGTTTCATAAGAAAGCTCCCGCATCATCTGGTGGCATCCTTCAAGTCCACCTTGGACGAGGTGAGGCTGGCCGATCTTCTGCTTCACGTGGTAGATATCAGCCATCCAGACTTCCAGCAGCATGTGGCCAAGGTGAACCAGGTCTTGGCCGAGCTCGACTCGCTGGACAAGCCCACCCTGATGATCTACAATAAGATCGATAGGCTGCCCCAGGCCTATACTTTAAACCTCTCGCCTCAATCCCGCCGGGATGATGGTAGGATGTTCGTCTCTGCCAAAGAAGACATCGGAGTGGGGGATCTGGCAGACAGGATAACCGGCTTCGCCATGGGTGACTGGGCAGAAGCATGGCTGTTTTTGGATAACGGCAAATCGAATCTACTCCCTCGTGTTTACAAAATGGGCGTGGTCACCGAAAGCCGATTCGAAAAGGACGGAATTCTGCTTCGGGTAAGAGGCAAAAGGGAGAGTCTGCAGAAGATAAGAAAGCTGGACACCGGGCTAAAACTGAAATTCCTGGTGCCTCAGCATTTCTAACAGTCTGACGCTTCCGGGATTGCATCCCAGGCGTTGCGCTTTCACCCTCCCTCAGCACTAATCACTTAAGTCTCAAGAGACCCCGGGCGCCTCCGCTTGTATCCCCTCGCTGTCGATCTTGCCGAGTCATCCAGGGGCGTGGGCTAACCAATTCATCAGGCCGGGACTATGGTAAGATGGAGTCTCCCACTCGGCTACTTCTGGTCCAAGTTGAATAATGGATGCTGGGTTCCGTCAGTAGTGTTCGGGCTTTATCGTCATGCGCTGAATCCGGCATACATTGGGTCTGGCAAGCAGACCGGGCCGCCGCCTGCCGCTCGCGTCAGCGAGTGGTGACTTGACGGTGCACAGTGTGTCAGCTTACACCGAACGTAGACCGTCGGCAAGACCCGGAGCATCCTTGAACCCCCCTTGATCCCCCCTTACCAGGGGGGAAACCCGTCTTTGTCCCCCTGACAAGGGGGATATAGGGGGTTATAATCTGAAAAAGGCCAGGAGCCTTTGGCTCCTGGCCACAGCTTCTCCTGGGGCATATACAACCCACACCTCACCTGATCACCAGCTTCATCGAGGTGCTCCTGCCGTGGTCGTCCTGGCATACCAGCGTGTGCTCTCCTATCTCGGGATAAACGAATGTCTTCTCCTCCGGATCTCCTGACCAGACCAATCTTCCGTCCAGAAACCAGAATACCTTGTTCACCGAGTTTTCTACAGATGCGTCCAACAGTATCTTCTGATGCTCAGGGTTAACACCCTGCCGCAGTCGGTATTCACAGGCGGCATCCGGCGAACGAATCACCGGGCCTTTTCCTGCCATCATCCTCTGGGAAACCGGCAAGAGGGGAGGAATCTGGTCCAGAGGATATCCGTTGCGCTCCATCCAGGTTGCCACCTCGGGAGGCCAGACTTCAAACACCTTTCTCTGGTGGGGACGTTCGCCAAGATCGGATTTGCACAATCGATAACCCGTTTCCCCGTCAACATAGAATGCCCTGTGAACTTTGCACTCGGCAGTCGGGGATACGCCCCGCAAAAAGAGTTCTTCTGTAGTATGGGGACAGTCTTCGTTGGGAGCCATCCCGCTTCGGGCGCAGACCCGTCTGCTGCCGACCGAGTAGGGCGGGGCAAACCATTTCCAGTCGTCCTTACCCGAGATAGCGTCGATTATGTCGAACAGAATCGGGCCGGCAACCTGGGCACCAACCAGCTCACGAGCACCTCGGCCGTCGAAGTTCCCCGCCCAGACACCGACGGTGAAGCTCTTGGTGTAACCCACGCTCCAGGCATCCCGGTGACCGTATGACGTTC